>PLNZ01000296.1:39344-40823 GCA_003142915.1 Ignavibacteriales bacterium
GTGCGGAATATATTTATCATGTAGCCGGGGTTGTTAAATCAAAATCACCGGAAGGATATTTTAATGGGAATGTGGAAACGACAAGAAATTTGCTGGATACTGCCTTAGAGTTTAAAAATTCAATAAAGAAATTTTTGGTAGTCAGCAGCCAAACGGCTGTAGGTCCTTCATGTAGCGAAAAACCGGTTGATGAAACAGCAAAGTGCAGTCCTATTACTACTTACGGCAAAAGTAAGCTTGCAGAAGAAAATCTGGCTAAGTCTTATATGGATAATCTGCCCATTACCATTTGCCGCGCACCAGCTGTTTACGGCGAACGCGATACCGAAATATTAATATTCTTTAAAACTTTTAGCCAGGGACTTATGACTACAATTGGTTTTGATCTAAAAAAACTTAGTTTAATCCATGTCCTCGATTTGGTAAACGGGTTTTACCTTGCAGCTATATCGGAAAAATCTGCCGGGGAAACCTATTTTATAAGCTCTGAAAAATTGTATACATGGAAAGAAGTTGGAGATGTTACCGCAAAAGTGTTAAATAAGAAACCGGTAAAGGTGAAGGTGCCGCATTCTATTGTGTATTCAATTGCTACAATGGCACAGTTCTTTGCCATGTTCGGCAGCAAACCTGCTACTTTGAATATTGAGAAAGCTAAAGATATTACACGAAGATTTTGGACATGCGATACAAGCAAAGCCGTTAAGGAATTAGGATACCGCCAAAACATATCCATAGAAGAGGGAATAAAAAGAACCTGCGACTGGTATAAAGAAATGAAATGGATTTAATTGTTTTTTGCCCCCTCGTTTATCCAAGTCATTATGCCGTTTACCTGATTAGAATTTAAAGATTTATAGGATGAGCCAAGGGGAGGCATAGGGTCATAGCCTGGTTTGCCTTGAACATCCCAGACAAGCCGACTATTGCTCGCGTGACCGGGGGATATATAAATAGGAGACATACTCATTACAGTCCCCCACGAGACAAGTACAATTCCGTCTTCGGTTGTAGAGCCGCCGTGACAGTCTGTACAATGGACATTAAACACAGGCTGTATATACTTGGAATAGCTTACATTTGAACTGGGAATAACAACGCTGTCAACCTGAGTGCCTGTAATTGTGTCTTTGCAGCCGAAATAAAAAGCAGCCGATATTACAACAAATATTATTAAAGCAAAAAATCTGTTTTTCATTAAAAAATCTTTTCAAAATTATGCTGAAAATTATAATAAGTTAACAACTAGCGCAATGCAGTTTTTAGTGAATAAATAAAGACCTGAAGAAATGTTATCCAAATTAAAAAGGCTTATATTTTTTTTGAAATATAAGCCTTTCTAAAGTGGAGCTAAGCGGGATCGAACCGCTGACCTCTTGAATGCCATTCAAGCGCTCTCCCAGCTGAGCTATAGCCCCGAATATTTATGATTCTAAAATATACAAGAATACAATTTGAGTCAAATAGTAATTTATTATC
>PLNZ01000441.1 GCA_003142915.1 Ignavibacteriales bacterium
GGTGCAAGAAGAATCGAACAAATAGAACATTAATTCTAACTTCAAAATATTTTTGTTTTCCAGATCTAATTGAATTTCAACACCCTTTAAAGTAATTTTAATATAAAAGCAATTCAGAAAGGAGTATACGATGGAATATAGAATTGAAACCGATACTATGGGTGAAATGAAAGTACCGGTTAATAAATATTACGGAGCTCAAACCGCCAGGTCACTAATGAATTTNNTCGCAATTGTTAAAAAAGCAGCAGCAATTACTAATACTGAACTTGGTTTACTTTCAAAGGAAAAATGCGATTTGATAATTTTGGCGGCAGATGAAATTATTGAAGGTAAATTGATTGAGCATTTTCCTCTTGTTGTTTGGCAAACCGGTAGCGGAACTCAGACAAATATGAATGTAAATGAAGTAATTTCTAATAGGGCTATTGAAATTGCGGGTGGTGTAATGGGTAGCAAAAAACCAATTCATCCCAATGATGATGTTAATAAAGCCCAATCAACCAATGATGCTTTTCCTACCGCGATCCATATTGCGGCTGTTGAAGAAATTAATAATCGATTAATTCCAATGGTTTCCTGTCTCCGAAATGCATTGTGTTTAAAAGCAGTCGAATTCAAGGACATTATCAAGATCGGACGAACACATTTAATGGATGCTACACCTTTAACTCTTGGTAATGAGTTTTCCGGTTATGCACAACAACTTACAAACGGATTGGATAGAATAAATGACAGCTTAAAAAGATTATATGAAATACCTTTGGGAGGAACTGCAGTTGGCACCGGATTAAATACGCATACTGGTTATTCAGTAAAAGTTGCTGAGAAAATATCCATTTTAACAGGCGAACCGTTCAGATCGGCTGTCAACAAATACGAAGCGATGGCAGGGAAGGATGCCATTGTTGAAATTAGCGGTGTAATGAAAACACTTGCAGCATCTTTAATGAANNATGATATTCGTTGGCTTGGATCAGGACCTCGCTGTGGTATCGGTGAAATCTCCCTCCCGGAAAATGAACCTGGTAGTTCAATTATGCCCGGCAAAGTGAATCCTACTCAGTCCGAAGCATTAACAATGGTTTGTACGCAAGTTTTTGGTAATGATGTAACAATCAATTTTGCTGGAGCAAGCGGTAATTTCGAATTAAATGTGTTCATGCCTGTTATAGCTTTTAATGTGCTGCAATCTATTAAATTACTTGCCGATGCCTGTGAAAGTTTTACTGAAAATTGTGTTGTGGGAATATCAGCAAATAAATCAAATATAAAAAAACATCTTGAAAACTCCCTGATGCTTGTAACTTCATTAAATCCAGTAATTGGTTATGATAATGCTGCTAAGGTTGCTAAGAAAGCTCATAAAGAAAATAAAACCTTGAAAGAAGCTGCTATGGAACTTGGATTATTAACAGCTGAAAAATTTGATGAAGTTGTAAGACCGGAAAAAATGATCAGCCCAAAGAATTAAGTTAATTTGCGGGAATTAACTTAAAATTAGATATACAATAAGGGGAAATCTAATTAATATAAGATTGGTGAACTAATTAATTAAGTAAATCCACACATAAAACGATAGTAATAAATTTTAATTCTTTTATATTTATTTGACAAATTAATAATCTAATCCCATCTTTAAATCCAAGAAAAAAATGAAACTTGACGGACTTTTATCATTATTTATCGCCTGCAGTGAGATTGTATTTATAATCAATATTTTGATCTTTGCAGTAAAAAACCAGGTTAATAAACTTATTATTTTATTAATTATCTTGTTATTTGAGTATCAATTGATTGAGTTTCTAATTTGTTTTGCCGGATTGCAAAAACAGATAATTATTTACATAGCTCTTCTTAGTATTAGCTTGCTTCCCCCATTAAGTTTATTCACTGCCTTGACTTATGATAAAAAAGAATCATCATATAACATTTTAATATTTTTACCCGCTCTTTTCTTCATTGTTTATTATCCATTTGTTATTGACAGATTTGCAGTGACAAAATGCACTGTACTTTATGCTTCTTATCATTATCCTCTCGGTGATTTATATGGAATTTTCTATTATTTGCCAATTATAGCTACTATGATAGTGCTTTATCGAAAGTGGAAGGCCGAGTATCAAACAAAACAACATTCGCTTACTAGTATTTATTTATTTGGATATTTATTTACATTTTTACCTTCAATGATCATTGTATTAGCTTTCCCATCATTAATTAAAGCAGTCGAAAGCCTGTTATGCAAATTTGCTTTCATATTGGCAGCATTTTTAACTTATTTTGCCTTAAATAATAAAATTAAACAGACATAGGATTATTCTATGGAAATCATTCTAAATATATATTTAATCATTAATAAAGGATTTGTAACCTCTTTCAAATCAATAGCTTACGAACTAGATGGTGCTGATGAAATTAAAATAGAATATTTAAAGAATAAAGCAAAAGAAGATTTTTCAAAAGCAATTGTATTCAATGCTCCACAAAATAAAAACCATGAATTTATATCATATAATAAATTTCATAAATTAGAAAAAAACGGTATGCAGTATAGACTTTTTGAAGAAATATTCGAAAAATTTAATGCTCCTCAAAATCCAATTGTTTGTGTCACACCTGTAGTAGATGGCGAAATCTGGTCTAAATAATTATTATAAACATAATTTCAGAATGTGAATATTTTAATAGAAAGTCTCATTATGAAACCCAATCCATATATTTAAGGAAAATTGCATGGCGATTTATAAAAACTTCAAAACAATTCCTCAGCTTTTTCAAATTATGTGCAAAGACTTTGGAAAAGAAAAAGTGCGCGCGGCATTAAAACATCGTTTGAATGAGAAATGGATTGAAGTAAGATATGATGAACTTTATAATCAAACCGAGGAATTTGCTCTTGGTATGGCAACCCTAGGTGTTAAAAGGGGTGATAAAATTGCTATAATTGGTGA
>PLNZ01000463.1 GCA_003142915.1 Ignavibacteriales bacterium
TACTTTATTATACCCCCGAGTTAATCCGCCCAGGCGGACAGGCCTCGGGGCTACTTTATTATACCCTGAGTTAATCCTTCCAGGCGGACAGGCCTCGGGGCTACTTTATTATACCCCCGAGTTAATCCGCCCAGGCAGACAGGCCTCGGGGCTACTTTACTTTACCCCGAGTTAAAACTCAGGGCTACTTTACTATACCCCGACTTAAAACTCGGGGTTACTTTACTAAACCCCGAGTTAAATCCGCCTAGGCGGACAGGCTTCGGGGCTACTCAAAACGGGCAATAATTTTCCCATTTTAAGATTTTATGCAAAAACACCTTATAAATATAATAAGAATATGATTTATAAAAATCCCCCAAAGGGACATAATTGCGCAAATTTGAAAAAAAATAATTATTGACCTTATGGGATTTAATAATTATTATTATTTTTTCTATATAAATCACAATTATTTAGTAATGACAAACAAATTAAAAAGAGCAGCTTACCTAACACTTATTGTGAATATATGCCTATTTTTTATAAAGGCAACTGCTGGTATTATTTCCAATTCAATTGCAGTTATTTCGGATGCACTAAATTCTCTTGCGGATATAATCTCATCAGTGGCAATTATGTTCAGTGTAAGAGTTTCACTTATGAAACCGGATGAGAATCATCAATTTGGGCATAATGCAGCCCAGCCGCTATCAGTCTTTTTAATTGCCTTATTCACGGCTATGCTAAGTATAAATTTGATTGAAGAATCGGTAAAAAGAATTATAACGCCGCATCGTATTAATATTGTACCCGCGGTTTACATAATTCTGATAATAACAGTAATAACGAAATTAATATTAACCCGTTACCAAACTAAGGTGGGTAAAGCTTATAAAAGTCCGGCAATTAAAGCCACTGCAATTGACAGCAGGAATGATGTGTTAATTTCTTCTTTAGCATTGATAGGCATATTCGGAGTGCAGTTAGGATTCCGTTATATTGACGGAATAGCAGGAATTTTAATTGCCCTGTTTATTTTCCGTTCGGCTTATCTCATGGCAAAAGAAAATATTGATTATCTTATGGGAAAATCTGCCGGTAAGAACTTGATTCTTGAAATAGCAAATGCCGCTTTAAAAGTAGAAGGAGTCCTCGGTCTTAATGAATTAAAGTCGCACTATGTAGGAAATAAGTTTCATATAGAAATTCATATTAATGTTGATAAAAATTTATCAACGGAAATATCGCACGGTATAGGTGAAAAAGTACAGAGTGCAATTTCCAGTTTGTCTGAAATAGACCAGGTATTTGTTCATATCGACCCGGTTTAATTTTTAATATTCTCTTTTTGAAGAGCATCATAATATTTTCTGATTAACTCTTCATAATCTTTAGAATAGCCTTCCTGCACTGCTTTGTTCAGTTCATCCCTAACTTTATTTTTTCCGTCCGGAGACGAAAAATTCAGGTCTGAGGGAGACTGACGAGCAATATTCTTTCCGCTTTGCGCTTCTCTTTTATCATTGTACTCCCGTTGGTTAACCGAACGCTGTGCATCAAGGAGACGTGAAAGAATATGTTCCTGCTGTTGAACAGTTTTTTCATCTACCTGATCGGATGCCATATTTTTGACCACTTCCTCCATCTTATCAGCAATATCATTTAGATCGGCAGGAATTTTTTTAGACTCGCCCGATCTTACAGCTTCTTTATTTAATTGTTCAAGGGATTTTCTTATCAAGTCCTGCTGCTGAGCAAGGCGTTGTAATTCCCCCTGCTGCTGCATACTTAACTGTCCCTTCATAGCCTGCTGCATCATTTGTGTAAGGTTATTGAGGCTCATCTGCTGACCCGCCATCTGCTGAAGCTGCTGCATCAAAGACATTGTACCGCCACCCTGCCCCCCGTTTTTCATCATCTGTTCCAGGGAGCTTTTCATCATATCGGCAGATTCATTCAGGGACTCCATTGCTTTTCCCTGGTTCGCTGCAGTAAGGCTACCATCCCGGTTCAGCAAGCTTTCCATAGACATATTCATCTGATTTTTTGCATCGCCGAGAGCTTTTCCCATTTCGGGTGTTACTTCAAAAGTTTTTTGAGAGAGCGAAGACATTTGCTGCATTATTTTATCAAGATTTATCTTAATATTTTCCTGCTGCCGGGCGTTTTCATCATATTCCATTGAATTAGGGTTCAAATTTTGCGATTGATTTTGCAGCGCTTCCTGCTGTTTGGATAAAGTTATAAGGTCATCGGTTATTTTCATCATATCTTTAAATGCCTGCATTTGGCTTTGCTGCGATATAGACTGCTGAAACTGCTGCATTTGCTGTTTCATCTTTCCCATATTCTGTAAAATTTGTGATTGCGCCTGCTGAGCCATCTGCGCCTGATTTTGCTTTATATTATTTGAAGCCTGCCCGGACAATTCTTCATTTTTTTGATCTTGAAATTGCCGCTTCATTTTTTCGAGCTGATCTTTGGGAAGATCTTTCAATTCATTAAGTTTTTTAGAAAGTTCATTAAGCTGTTGTGAGTAGTCTTTCAGATCTTTAGTTATATCGCCCTGTTTTTCACTTAGCTGATCTTTACCGGCTTTATCACCAGGGTTTGCATCCTTTGTTTTATCCTGAATATCATTTTGCTGTTTAGTTATTTGATCTGTGCGCTTTAATAATTCATCGACTTTCTGCTCAATCTGAATCCGTTTTAACAAATTCATTGTCCGTTCAATAGTCTGCTTTATCTGTTCTTCATTAACCTGCATATTTTCCATTGATTGCTGCGTCATTTTCCTGTCCATATTCTGCAAAACATTTTCAAGCTGTTCCATAGCTTTCTTCATTTCATCATTATTCATATCGTCAAACAGTTTTTGAAGGTCCATATACTTTTGCATAGTTTCTTTTGAGAGAAGATTGTTTTGCTGCAAATCATTCTGCATCTTTTCAAGTTTCTTCCCGGCATTATCAATTTTTTCCTGCAGTTTTTTGAACTCATCAAGAGACTGCTCTATCTTCTGTTTTTCCTGCCAGCTAATATTTTTTTTATCCTGCTTTAATTCCTGGCTAATATCATTAAGCTTTTGTTTCAACTCCTGCGCTTCTTTAAAAGTATCCTGTAATTCCTTCTCCGATTGATTTTGGACATCATCGGCGCTATTAAGAATCTCCGACAATGAAGGGACACGTATACTATATGTTGAAGATTTTGCAGATTTAGGCCCGCTTACAAAATCATTATCAAATATTTGGAGGAAGTAATTAACAACATCACCGGCAGTAAGGTTCAGATCAGAAAGATTCCATATATAATTTACTTCTTCTTCCGTGATATTTTTACCGACAGGAATTTCTACCGATTTAAAATTATTCTGCTCCTGCTCATATTTTGACGACGAAAGCTTGTAATGCAGAAGCAGTTTTGTAAAACCGAAATCATCCGATATTTTTAAATACAGCGGAACGCGGTTATCGTTTGCAAGTGAAATATCCTTACCAGGCGCAATTACATCAATAGACGGGTAAGCGTCAAACAGCGCTTTTATGGAATAATTGATTGGAGAAATGTTTTGGTTATTATTCTCATCCGTCAAAATAATTTTGTAATCATTATCCTTCCCGACTACAAATTTACCTTCCGCCCGGATACCGTTAACAGCCAATTCTTTCTTTGTTGTATCGCTGAATTCTATATAAGCATTTTTTAAACTTTTAGTAGAAATTATTTTCAATTCAACTATACTGCCTAATAATGCAGTTACGTTCCCATTATCCTTCTGCTGAACGGAAGGGATTTTAGAATATGACGGTGAATTTATCGACACATCGAATGTTTTTATTACCGGTCTGTCAATAACTTCAATTTCATAAACTTCGCTTTTAATATTTTCCGCCGAGGCATAATACCCGAAAGAATTTCTTACAGCGGACATTTCATAATGATAACCGACCGCAGCGCCGTTCTTACCTCTAAGTGTATCGGAATAAAGCTGCTGCATTTCATAATTAGTCTGGTCACTGCTTTTAACTGCAATAAAGACTTCCTGAGGAATTTTACCGGTTACAATAACAGTTATTGAAAGATTATCGCCTTTGGTTACTTTAGAATTACCCGGATGAACTTCAAAATTAAAATTTGGAGGAGGAATAAACTCCTTTTTAAAATTTACCAGCCGATAAGATGCCGCCCTAAGTCCCGGTACAAAAGCAAGAAGAATAAAGCAAAAGACACTTATTCCCGTCAAATATAAAAAAATCTCTTTTGCCTTTTTAAAACTAATGACGGAAGAAAAATCAATGTTTTTTATTTTATTATATATGTCATAAAAAGCTGCATCAATTAAAGTAACGGAATACTCCGTTCGTGTTTTTTCATTAGAAACAAGCTGCATTGCATTAAGCAAATCATCATTAACGCCGGGGAACTGCCTGCCAACCTTAGCTGCTGTTTTAAAATAATCAGTCCTTCTAAAGATTTTAAGATATTTTGAATAGGGAATTATGAACCGGGCAATCAATAAGGCAACGGATACCAGGATAAAAAGTAAAAACAATATCGTCCTTACTCCGGAGGAAAAATGGGCAACCATTTCCAGGAATACAAAAAGAGTAAAGATAAGAACCCCCGTTAAAATTGATATTTCGATTCCTACAAAAGCAATAAAAGCATATTCTTTCTTAACAAAACGTTCCAGCTTGTCAATTATCTCTTTATAATAGTTTATTTCAGATCCCATTGAATTATTATCAGTAAATAACTGAAGTTTTATAAATTTCAAAACATGTTCGGCTTTAGCCAAAAAAATGGACCGTTACTATGCCATCCCTTGGGATTTATGAAATTTTGGTGGTCTTTATTTGTTATAAATCCGCCTAGCGGCGGACAGGTATTTCGTCCACCGGGACTAATCTCATAAGAAAATAAGTTATATGTCATCCATACCTGGATTCATGAAATTTTGGCGGTTTTTATTTGTTATAAATCTGCCTAGCGGCGGACAGGTATTTCGTCCACCGGGACTAATCTCATAAGAAAATAAGTTATATGCCATCCATACCGGGATTTATGAAATTTTGGTGGTCTTTATTTGTTATAAATCCGCCTAGCGGCGGACAGGTCCGCCTTGCATCGGACAGGTGTCGGGGCTTAATTAGACAGAGCCCAAACGATTAAATTAACTCCAAATCTTAAAGCTTCCAGTCTTTTACCGGGCGGATCGCTGTGCACATCCGAATCATCCCACCCATCGCTTGGATTTGATTCGTACGTATAATAAACAGCCAGACGGCCATTTATAAAAATCCCAAATCCCTGGGGAGGTTTTCCGTTATGTTCATGTGTTTTGGGAACACCGTTAGGAAAGTTATACATATCGCTATACATATCGTAATTAAAGGGCAGTTCCACAAGTTCCTTACCGGGAAAAATCTTTTTCATTTCCCTTCTGAAAGCTTTGTCCATGCCATAGTCATCATCGGCATAAAGGAATCCGCCGGCTTCACAGTATTTCCGCAGCCTGTCACCTTCATCATTAGTAAATATAATATTCCCGTGACCTGTCATAAATAAAAACGGGTAAGAAAAGACTGCGTCGGAAGAAATATCAACCCATGTATATTCTGCTTTAACTTTTATATTGGTATTTTGTTTAACAAAATCCAAAACGTTCGGCTCTTCAGTTTGACCGTTATACCAATCGCCGCCGCCGTCATACTTCAGGCGCGCAATCTGAAATGCACCTTCATTCTGCGGGAATAAACATTGCGTTGTTATTATTATGTATACTATTAATAATAATCTTTTCATAATTCATTGAATTTTGAATTAGCTTACTGAAGTTACATAGTTATTACAAATTTTATTAAATAGCCCCGAGTTTTAGAGGCTGTGTGAAAATCGGTATCAAAATTATAAATTTTCATTTTACTGAATATTAAAGTGTTTATATGCAAATAATTAAATATTTATTCGCTGTTTTTGAATTTTCACACAGCCTCTTTAACTCGGGGAATAATGAAAGCCCGAACATTATTGGCTTT
>PLNZ01000226.1 GCA_003142915.1 Ignavibacteriales bacterium
TGAATAAGTAATTAAAATTAATCATTTAAGTGAGATGTGAATAATGAAAAAATTAGTAACCTATCATTCGCATGAAATAACTTCTATCCAGGATATGCTGATAAAAACAGCTTCCAGGCACCAAAATAAAACGGCATTAGAGGATCTTGAAAATACTCCAATCAGATATGTAACATTCAACCAGCTATTGGAAACTGTTTTAAAGTTTGGCAATGCACTTAAAAAATTGGGTCTGCCGGAAAGAACCCATATAGCCATTATAAGCGAGAATAGAGTTCAATGGTCGATTACTTATTTAACCTCAATGATGTTTAACTATGTTATTGTTCCTATAGATAAAAACCTTAATACAAATGAAATACTGAATATCATCCATGAATCCGATGCGGAAGCCGTTGTTTTTTCAGAATCATTTGAGACTGTATTCAGTGAAAGAATGAGTTCATTGAAAAAAATGAAATTTTATATAAGCATGGATCTCGCAAAGGCTAAAGACGGCATACATTCAATGACCGAATTGATCAATCATGCAGATATTATAGGCTTAAAAGAACTTCCCCGGATAAATCCCGATGAAATGGCTGAGATTATTTTTACTTCCGGTTCATTGGGCAGAGCTAAAGGAGTTATGCTGAGCCAGAAAAATCTTTCAGCTAACTTAATGGCTATGACAAGTCTTGTTGAGATTTACCCGACAGATAAATTTTTATCGGTACTACCCATGCACCACAAATATGAATGCACCTGCGGGATGCTTTGCCCATTATCTGCGGGCGCTTCAGTTCATTATGCCCGCTCATTAAAAACCGTGGTTGACGATCTACAAAATGTTAAGGCTACTATCCTTCTTGGCGTGCCTCTTCTTTTTGATAAAATGTTTAAACGGATATATAAAACAATTAATGAAGATAAAGTTAAATCAAAAATAATACCTCCGCTTATTGCAGTAACAAACATAGCTTCTGCAATAGGATGGAAAAGTCTAAAGAAAAAAATATTTAAGGAACTTCATGAAAAATTTGGGGGAGTAATAAGAATTTTTATTGCCGGAGGAGCAGCACCTGATCCTAAAATTGCTAAAGGATTGAGGGAATTCGGTTTTAATTTTATTCAAGGGTATGGACTGACCGAGGCATCTCCTATTTTAACTTTGAATCAACTGTATAATTTTAAAGATGATGCCGCAGGCTTGCCTTTGCCGGGTATAGATTTAAGAATCAATAATATATCCTCTGACGGAGTCGGCGAAATATATGCAAAAGGTCTTAATATTATGCCGGGCTATTATAAGAATAAGAAGCTTACGGAAGATTCTTTTGAGGACGGCTGGTTCAAAACCGGCGACTTAGGATTTTTTGATCCGGATGGATTTCTTCATATAAGCGGCAGGAAAAAAAATGTTATCATTTCAAAAAACGGCGAGAATGTATTTCCCGAGGAAATTGAAGATATTCTTAATCGTAGTCCTTTTGTGCTGGAATCTTTAGTCTTCGGTGAAAAAAATGAAAAGCATAATGAAATTATTGCAGCGCAAATTGTAACAGAAAATGAATCATTTATTGAGTATTCTGAAGTTAATAATGTGAAAATTACGGATGAATTAATTAATGAAATTATAGCCGGAGTTATTAAAGAAGTGAATAAAGAATTACCGCTGCATAAACAAATCAGGAAATTTTATATCCGCGATAAAGAATTTGAAAAAACTACAACTCAAAAAATTAAAAGATTCCTTGTTGATTCACGGGATAATTCAGGGGGAATAGAAACTTAGGGGAAGTTTTAACAGCTTAGTTTAAAAGAATATTTTTCTTAGAAAGATAATATAAAAGATTATATATTATAAATAAATTTAAATTTTAACCTTTTAATATGAGGCAGTTATGTTTGATGAAAATTATAAATTTACAACTGTGGAAAGATTCCTGAAATATGTAAAATATGATACTCAATCAGATGAAGAATCAACAAGTTTTCCCAGTACAGAAAAACAAAAGAATCTTTCAAAAAATTTAAGTGAAGAATTAAAAAGCATAGGGTTAAAAGATGCGGTTATGGATGAGTGGGGTTATGTTATGGCAACCCTCCCCGCTAATACTACTAAAGATGTACCGGTAATAGCTTTTATTTCGCATGTTGACACCTCACCGGCTGTAACCGGCGCAAATGTTAATCCAATTATACAGAGAAACTATCAGGGAGGCGATATAACGCTGCCTAATGATCCAAACCAGGTAATAAAAGTAAGCGATAACCCTGAATTAAAGGATATGACGGGCTTTGATATTATTACTACCGATGGTACCACGCTGCTTGGAGCAGATAATAAAGCGGGTATAGCGGAAATTGCGGATGCTATAAATTATTTTATTGTTCATCCCGAAATAAAACATGGTACTATAAAAGTTTGTTTTACACCTGATGAAGAGGTAGGGCGCGGAACAGAAAAAATTGATCTAAATAAATTAGGCGCTAAATATGCATACACCGTAGACGGTTCAAGCCGCGGCGAAATTGAATCTGAAACCTTCAGCGCCGATGCCGTTGTCATAAAATTTCATGGTAAGAATATCCATCCGGGATATGCAAAAGGAAAGATGGTTAATTCCGTACGCGTCGCTTCTGCTTTCATAGAAAGCCTGCCGAAGGATAGGTTGTCTCCGGAAACTACAGATGGGAGGAACGGTTATGTACATTGTACAAATTTCAACGGTACGGAAGAACTAACGACTGTTAAGTTTATTATAAGGGATTTTGAAACTTCTAAATTAAAAGAGTATGAAGACATCTTAAAACAATTAGCAGAAAAAACCGTTCAGCAGTATCCCGGCGCCCGCATGGAGTTTGAAGCTATTGAGCAGTACCGTAATATGAAAGAAATATTAGACAATTATCCCGTGGTTATGGAAAATGCAATAGAGGGAATGAAACGATTAGATATTACACCAATCCTTAGCCCAATACGGGGCGGTACAGACGGCTCCAGATTATCTTTTATGGGATTACCTACTCCAAATATTTTTGCCGGCGAACATAGTTTTCACTCAAAGCTTGAATGGATTGCAGTACAGGACATGAAACTTGTAGTTAAACTGATTGTTGAAATCTGCAAGGTTTGGGAGGAAAAAGCCTGAAACATACGATTCCTGAGCTTATGTGTCCCGCGGGAGATTGGACAATGCTTTCGGCAGCTATAAATGCCGGCGCTAATGCTGTTTATTTTGGCATTGATAAACTGAATATGCGTGCAAAGGCTGCTAACTTTACTATTGATGAACTCCCTCAGATAGTTAGGTTATGTAAGGCAAGAAATGTTAAAACTTATCTTACTCTTAATACAATTGTGTACGAGGAAGAAATTAAAGAATTAGATAAGATAGTATTTTCTGCTAAATCTGCGGAAATTGATAGAATCATCTGCTGGGATTTAGCCGTTGTACAGATTTGTAAAAAATATGAAATTCCCTTTTGTGTTTCAACCCAGGGTTCCGTTTCTAATTCTTTAAGCGCTGCATTATATAAACAACTTGGCGCTGTAAGAATAGTTCTTGCGCGCGAATGTTCCCTTAAAGAAATAAAAAGAATAAGAGTAAATACTGATCTTGAAATTGAAGCCTTTATTCATGGAGCTATGTGTATAGCAGTCAGCGGAAGATGCTTTATGAGTCATCATCTTTTTGGCTCCAGCGCCAATAGAGGCGAATGCATCCAGCCATGCAGACGGGAGTATGAAGTAAAAGATACAATTACCGGGAAACCTATGGTTATAGGCGAAGACTATGTGCTTTCGGCAAAAGATCTATGTACGGTAGAATTTATTGATAAATTAATTGAAGCAGGTATTGATTCCTTCAAGATAGAGGGAAGAAAAAGAAGCCCCGAATATGTTGCCAAGGTTGTTTCCGTATACCGCCGGGCTATTGATCTGTATTTTGAAAAAAAGCTTACCGAAGAAATAAAAAAGGATCTTCTAAAAGAATTGGAAGAAGTATATAACAGGGGATTTTCTACGGGCTTTTATTTCGGTAAACCAAGCTCTGAAGATTATGCAGAAATTTACGGCAGTAAGGCTACAACAAAGAAAGAATATGTGGGAAAAGTGTTGAACTATTATAAGAAATCAAAAATTGCTTATATCGTGATGGAATCAGGCAAAATAGCAATAGATAATGAGATATTAATAATTGGTCCTACATCAGGAGTTGTAAACTTATCCTTGAATAAAATAATAAAAGATGAAGCTGAAATAACTACAGCCGAAAAGAGTGATAGAATTACTTTCCCCTGCGAATTTCAAGTAAGACCGCATGACAGGGTGTACGTTATAACGTTAGTATCATAAACTAATTTTTATTCCAATTGAGCGCGAAAATTTTCAAATTGATTTTTTAATTCTTCAAAATCATTTCTAAGAGTTAGAACCTGCTCTTCCAGTTTTGTAATCCTGTCATCTTCTGCTGCAGCAATTTCATTTTCCCGGATTTCCGGGTTATTTATTTCCGGCTCGCCTGAAAGCAGGTGAGCATAACGGGACTCTTTCATTCCCGACTGTCTGGGAAGCTTTATTACCATAGGCTGTTCGCGGTTCAATAATCTTTGAAGCACTTCATCAACTTGTGAAAGGGAATCAAAATTAAACATTCTTGAAGCTCTGCCTTTTAATTCACCGGGCGTCTGCGGACCACGAAGCATTAATTCGCAGATAACGGCTGTTTCATCAGGCTGAAGGTTTAATTCTTCGGTAAAGCCCTGTTTGTATTTGGGAACCCGAATATCGCTTCCCGTCACTCTTCTGGCAAGAGATTTGTCTCTTAACTTATTCAGTACCGGTTCAATTAAGTTTTCATCGAACGAAACAACCGGGTTCCTATTATTCTTTTGATTACAGGCATTTTTAAGTGCATTTAATGTTAAGGGATAATATTCCGGTGTTGTCAATTCTTTTTCAATTAACGATCCGATTATCCGGATTTCTATAGCGCTTAATATAGTATTCATCTTTCCCGATTTTTTTCTGTAAATATAACAAATGGTATCAAATCTTAAAAATCCTGTTTACTACATGAGTTATGATAATAACAAAATGGATATGAATGGAATATTTTATGCTTTTGGTCCTGATTTTAAGATCGGATACATTTTGAGAGGGAAATGAACTACCCCGCCGCAAGCGGACGGGGAATTTGATCCCGGAAAGATTAAACCTCTGAGGTTGAAGCCAAACCCCGGAGGTTAATTAAAAAAAATAGAACAAAATAAAGGTATTTTATATCATCCCTGCGGGACTTAAAATTCTTAATCCAGCGGGATGAAATGTTTATAACAAGAAAACAAGATAATCTTTTCCGCAAATAAATTTATGTTTATCTTTACATATTATATTTACTTACTGAAGTTACGCAGTTATTACAAATTTTATTAAATAGCCCCGAGTTTTAATTCGGGGAATAATGAAAGCCCGGACATTATTGGCTTTTCCGCCAGAGGCGGATTAGCAAGCTACAATTTTCATGTTATTTTGGCTAAAGCCGAACATGTNNAATATCATTTGCGTAACTTCAATAAGAAATCATTCTATTATATCATAAAATCAATTCAATTTAGTTTATCCGGCTGAAGCGAATTAATATTTTTATCAGGATCATTTATGCGTTTAAGTAAATCATTTGTCCCAACATTAAAAGAAGTACCGAACGATGCTATTGTAAAAAGTCATATTCTTATGCTCCGTTCCGGAATGATAAGAATGTTATCAGCCGGAATTTATTCTTTTCTTCCACTTGGTTATAAGGTGATGCAGAAAATTTCCCAAATAATAAGGGAAGAAATGAATGCAATCGGGGGGCAGGAGTTTCATCTCCCTGCACTAAATCCCAGGGAAATCTGGGAAGAGACTAACCGTGTAGAAGCTTTTGGCGATACATTATTCCATATAAAGAACAGAGATTATATCCTTGCGCCTACTCATGAAGAGGTTATGACATACCACGCCCGAAATGTATTGAAGTCATATAAAGACTTACCGCAGATATGGTACCAGATTCAGACAAAATTCAGGAATGAAGCCAGACCGAGAAGCGGCATAATACGCGGAAGACAATTCCTGATGAAAGATTCGTATACATTTGATTCTTCATGGGAAGATCTTGATAAATCATACACACTGCATGATAAAGCATACAGAAAAATATTTGACAGGTGCGGACTTAAGTATTTTGTTGTGGGCGCATCGAGCGGAGCTATGGGCGGTACCGGGTCGGAAGAATTTATGGTTAAGTCCGATGCCGGTGAAGATAAGGTTGCATATTGTGAAACAAGCGGTTATGCTACGAATGTGGAAGTTGCTGCTTCACGGATACCTGCGAAAATTCGTGACGTGAAAAGTGATGATATAAGAGAGGTTTCCACACCTAATATAAAATCAATTGATGAACTCTGTGAATTTTTAAGAATTGATGAAACTCAATGTGCAAAATCAAGAGTATATATTTACGGCACCAGTACTGTTCTGATTTTAATGCTCGGGAATGATGAAGTAAATGAAACAAAGCTTGAAAAAGCACTGGGAGGCGCAATTCGTCCTGCACATGCCGATGAATTAAAAGATATAACAGGCGCCGATGCCGGTTCTATAGGTCCCATAGGTTTTAAGGGAAGAATAATTGCCGATAACCGTCTTAAGGATGCAAATAATCTTTACAGCGGTGCAAATAAAAATGATTACCATTTAGGCGGAATTGATTTAATGCGCGATGTTAAAGATTTAGAATATGAGGATTTAAGGATTGTAAAATCAGGCGAAGGCTGCCCGATAAGCGACGGGACACTTGAAGTATTCAGCGCTATTGAACTGGGGCATATTTTCAAGCTTGGAACAAAGTATTCACAAGCAATGGGCGCGATGTTCCTTGACGAGAATGGAAAAGAAAATCCGCTAATTATGGGAAGTTACGGTATTGGTGTAGACCGCGTAATGGCATGCTACCTTGAGCAGCACAATGATGAAAAAGGAATTATATGGGGCAAAACACTTGCGCCTTACCAGATTCACTTAATGGGCTTAAATATGCGCAAGCAGGAAATTGTTAACGCATCTGAAAAGATATATCAGCAATTAACGGATGCCGGTTATGAAGTACTGTTCGATGACAGGCTTGATGCACAGGCAGGATTCAAGTTTAACGATGCGGATCTTCTTGGTATGCCGGTTCAGGTAATAGTCGGTGATAAAAAACTTAAAGTTAATAAAGTTGAATTGAAGCTTCGAGAATCAGGGGAACGATTTGATATTGATTTAAATGATTTGTTAATGAAAGTTAAAGAGTTATTAAATTAAATTACGTGAGGCTCACCTTTGAGGTGAGCCTCACGTATGATGATTAATTTTCTTCAGGTTTCCCGCGCATTGAATCCCAAATAACATAGGCGCAAAGTAAAGCAAAAGCAATAAGCGCAACAAGTTCTGCCGAATGAGAACTTTGCCATTCGCTGTTAACCCAATTGAATCCACGATAACGCAGAAATGCGCTTACCACACCCATTAAAGCGCCGCCTGCAATAAACCCCGAAGCTATCAAGGTACCGCGTTCTCTCCGGGCGGTATTTATTTTTTCATCTTTACTTCTTGTGGAAACATAGTGTGCTATTAAACCGCCTATTAAAAGCGGGGTATTTAATTCCAAAGGGATATACATGCCTAAAGCAAATGCAAGAGCAGGTACATCAAGTATAGTAAGAACAAGCGCCATCAAAGCGCCGGCAATGTAAAGCATCCAGGGAGCGGGTTGATGAGCCATAAGCGGCTGAATTACGGCAGCCATTGCATTTGCCTGCGGAGCTACTAAAGCATTCGGGCCTGTAAATCCATAAGTTTTATTTAAAAGAAGTATTACCCAGCCAACGGTTGCTGCTGAAACTAATGTACCTAAAAATTTCCAGCTTTCCTGTTTGTAAGGAGATGAACCAAGCCAATAACCGATCTTTAAGTCAGTTATAAACGAGCCAGCCATAGATAACGCTGTACAAACAACTCCTCCGATAAGAAGCGCTGCCACCATACCGGAGTTACCGCTTAAGCCGGCAGATACCAGAATAATTGATGAGAGAATTAATGTCATTAATGTCATTCCCGAAACCGGATTTGTGCCTACAATAGCAATAGCTGTAGCCGCAACGGTTGTAAAAAGGAATGAAATGATTAAAACTATAAAGAGCCCGATTAAAGCGAAGGTAACATTATTTACTACGCCAAATTGATAATACAAAAATATCAAAATTGAAGTGACGATAATAGCAAATGCAATAAACTTCATAGAAAGATCTTTTTGAGTTCGAAGTTTTTCTTCAATAACTTTTTTCTTCCCTAAAATTTCTTTAGCGGCTAAGGAAAAAGCGGAAGCAATAATTTTTGATGATCTTATAATTCCGATCAGACCAGCCATTGCGATTCCGCCTATACCAATATGACGAACATAAGTGGTAAAGATTTGTTCAGCGGACATATCTTTTACAAGCAGGGTTACATTTGTTCCTAATGGATATGTTAAACCTTTGCCAATGTATGCTACAACCGGGATAAGCACATACCAGGAAACAAAAGAACCGGCACAGATTATAGCTGAGTATTTTAATCCAATAATATATCCCAGCCCTGTAACAGCGGCGCCGATATTTATTCTGAAAACCATCTTTGTTTTAGCTGCAATTGTCTCACCAATAGGCAGAACTCTTGATGTAAAAACCTCACTCCACCAGCCGAAAGAAGCTACGATAAAATCATAAAGTCCTCCAATTATTCCGCTGACAACCAATACTAATGCCTGTTTGCCGCCTTTTTCACCGGCTACTAATACTTCTGTGGTTGCAGTAGCTTCGGGGAAAGGATACTTACCGTGCATATCGCTTACAAAATATTTTCTGAAAGGTATCAGGAATAAAATACCAAGAATACCTCCGAAGAGGGAAGCGAGGAATATTTTATAAAAGTTTGCGTCTAAATTAAGAATGTACAAAGCCGGTATTGTAAATATTGCGCCGGCAACTACAATTCCGGAGCATGCTCCTATAGATTGAATAATTACATTTTCCCCAAGTGCATTTTTCCTTTTTATTCCTGCAGATAATCCCACAGCAATTATTGCAATAGGAATTGCCGCTTCAAATACCTGTCCTATTTTTAATCCAAGGTAAGCAGCAGCAGCAGAAAAAACTATTGCCATAACAATTCCCAAGAATACCGAATAAAAGCTTACTTCCGGTACATTTTTAGATGGCGGCATAACCGGGACATATTCTTCCCCGGGTTTTAGTTCGGTATATGCATTTGACGGAAGATTTTTAAGATTTTCGCCGTTGATGTGAGTTTCACTCATAATGTTATTCCTGATATTATTTTTTAATTATTGAGTGTAATTATATAGTGGGGATCTTTTCAGAAATCCTGCCCGCAAACGGGCAAGCCCCATTATAATTAAATGCCGGGTTAAAATTAACAAGATTTTGCCGGATAAAACAATTGAAAAATGTTTTTAATAAAGGTTGTTTTTTTTAACCCAGCCCGTAAGACGTTGTTATTTGTTACGTTTTAAGAAGCGGTATTTGGTAAAAAATTCATCTCTAACGAATTATTTGGGTTTAATTATTTATTTTTAACTATATGATAGGAAAACTTTATCTTGTATCTACGCCGATAGGTAATTATGACGATATTACCATCAGGGCTTTAAATATATTAAAGTCAGTTGATTTTGTAATCTGCGAAGAATTTAAAGAAGCACGCAGGCTGCTTTCACATTATCAAATTACAAAAGAACTTGTTTCTATTAATGAGCACAATGAAAATGAGAAAGATATTGTTAATGATATACTCTTAAGATTATTAGAAAATAATTCGGCTGCGTTAATTTCGGATTGTGGTACCCCGCTGTTTTCAGATCCGGGGCATCTTTTAGTTGAAGTTTGCATTTCACAAAATATTGAGGTTATACCTGTCCCGGGTGCAAGTTCTATACTTCCTGCTTTAACCGGCTCGGGATTAGATATAGAAAAATTTTATTATTACGGCTGGCTTTCACCAAAGAAGGATATAAGAAAGCAGCAGCTTCAAAGACTGAGGAGTTTAAATGAAGTTGTTGTTATTATGGATACGCCATACAGGTTAAAAAGCCTGCTTGAAGATATTGTGAAAGTTATTGGTAAAAACCTAAAGGTTGTTCTTGCTTTCCAATTGACTATGAACAACGAGAAGTTTTACAGGGGTACCGCTGAAGAAATCCTATCAATTGTTTCTCAAAACAATATGAAGGGGGAGTTTGTTCTGCTGCTAAATTTAGCAAGGAGCAGATAAAAATATTCATTCCAACATAACACGCTTTCAGATTGCTTGGTTAAGCCGCTTAGTTAGTAGTCACTTCCAACTACTGCCCAGCTCCCGCTACGTGATTAAAGAGTTTTACCACGAATAAGACCTAACAGGTTCGCTATTCCGATCTTACTTAATTATTTAAATTAGTCCAAGTTTCGCTTGGCGCTCACTTCAGCAATAATAATTTTTTTGTTTCTGTAAAACTTCCAGCCTGCATCCGGTAAAATATATGCCGGAAGCGTAACCAATTAAAGAGATAAATCCGAATGCTACAGCACATACAGTAACTACTTGAGCTGTTCTGTGCACTAATCGGCTTTGAAATAAAATTAATGCAAAGGAGAGTAAAATAAACGCTCTAGAGTAAAGACGGGTGTATTTATTATTTTGGTTTAATATTAGTGATATGCCGAGAAGTATAAATCCGATTGCTGTGTTGACTTTCATTGAAACAAACCCCGGCAAAACGCTTTTCAACCACTGTATATTATTAACCCACAAAACCGGCAATCATATTAAGAAGTATTTCTTTTGAAAAAGGTTTAGCTAAATAACCTTCGCAGCCGGCTCTTAATGCATTCTGTTTATCTTCTTCAAAAGCATGCGCTGTAACTGCAATAACGGGTATATGGGAAAATTCCTTTGATGCTTTTAACTCTTTTGTTAATTCCAATCCGTTCTTTTTTCCCCAGATTGATATATCCATTAATATTATATCAACTTTATTCTTATTCAAAATCTCAAGCGCACTATCTGAAGAATCTGTTATTATAACGCTATACCTGTTTTCTATAAATCTTTTTATGGTTTTCTGGTTTAGTAGATCATCCTCAACTATCAACACTACCTCAATTCCTGTCTTTTCCAGAGCAGGAAGGACATTAACTGTTATATCTGTATTAATCATTTTTTCAACCGGTTGCACCTTTTTACCGAAATTAATAGAAAATGTTGTCCCTTCGCCTTTTTTACTTTCAACAAATACTTTAACATTGTTCAAATCTAAAACCTTTTTAACCAAAGAGAGACCAAGACCTATCCCCTCATATGCTCTTCCATAACCCATTTGTTCCTGCTGATATGGTTCAAACATCTTTTTTAAATATTCATCACTAATTCCAATCCCGGTGTCCTTTACATCAAGGATAATATCATCATTGTTTCCTTTATAAAGAATTACGTTTATAAGTCCTTTGTTGGTAAATTTAATCGCGTTATCTATTAAGTTGGAAATTGCCATAGTTATTGAATATTCGTCCGCCAATACATTTACATCTCCGCAATTATTCTGAAATGTAAGTTCTAATGATCTGAATTTAGCTGATATAATAAATTCTTTCACCAGATTTTCACATATAGGAGAAAGTTCCATGTCCTTTCGTCTAATCTGAAATTCCCCTACCTGCAAACGGGAATAGTTCAAAATCATATCAATTGTTCTTATAATGCGGCGGCTTGAAATATCTATTCCTTCAAACAGTTCCTCATCTTCTTTCTTCATTTTATCGTGGAAAATATCCCTGATTAAACTTGACATCCCCAGAACCCCGTTTAAAGGGGTTCTGATTTCATGTGATATGTTGGCTATAAAAGCATCCTTTAATTTGTTTGCTGATTCAGCTTTTTCTTTCGAATCAATCAATTCTTTCTCGGCACGTTTGCGTTCGGTTATGTCCTGCTCCGTACCCCGCAGTCCCACGATTTGGCCTTTATCATCACGCTTGACTTCGAAAATAACTGTGATCCAGTGATTCGTGCCATCCAGGTGGGCACGTTCCAGATCTAGTTGATACCCTTTGCCGGTTTGCATGCTCTCCTTGACAGCAGCATCCAGCAGTTCAGCGCTCTCAGGCGTGTACAACTTTAGATGCTCCTCATATCCTCCTGGAGGCTGAGTTGGATCGAATCCAAAGATGTGATAATATTCTTCAGACGATATGATTGTGTTTGTCGTGATATCCCAGTCCCAACTGCCAAGTCGTCCAATACGTTGGGCTTCTTTGAGATCTGATTCGCTCCTCTGTAATGCTTCCCTCGCCCGCAGGCGTTCGGTGATATCTTCAACTGTTCCATCATAGTACAAAGTCTTTCCGTTAGAATCCCGAATAGCATGGGCGCTTTCACGTACATCAAGAGAAGTCCCGTCCTTTTTTGTCCATTTTGACTCCAAACCGATTATAGTACCTGATTTTTCTATCTCGCTTTGGAATTTACTTCGTGGGTAATCAGGTTCATAACCTTTTTGCTCAAGATTGCGCTGGGCCAATTCATCAATATTATCAAACCCCAGCATCCGGATCATTGTTGGATTTACTAAAAGGATATCACCCTGGGGAGTAGTCCGGTAAAGTCCTATTGTTGAGTTTTCAAATAAACTGCGGAATCTTTCCTCGCTTTCTTTTATTGCTTCTTCTGCTTGCTTGCGCCCGGTAATATCAACCATTGTCATTTTGCACTCTTGCCCATCAATGTCGGCTGTTGCGTCTATATATACATAAAGCAGTTTATTCCCTTCTTTGAGTAGCGATACCTCGCAGCTTGTTTTTATTTTGCTTTCAAATACTTTCTGCAGTAATTCATTAAAAGCAGGGCGGGTCTCATCTGAAACAAAAAGCCCGAAACGGCTGTTCATCAACTTAGAACGATCAACGCCAATCATGCTAGCGCCGGTGAAGTTTGCTCTGCATATCGTACCATCGCGCTTTAGATTAAAGTAGCCTACAGGCGCGAAATCATAGAGATCGGTGTATTGCTGAAGTCCTTCCACTACATCTTCTCTGGAATCCTGGAGTTCCTCATTTATCATCTCCAGTTCAATCTGGTGAGTCTGCAGTTCATGTACCAGCCGGAGTAATTCTTCATTTGTTTTTGGAAGAATAGCTTTCTTCGAAATCTTTTTAAGCCGTTCTTCTGCCTTTCGTCTAAGTTCGGCGGCTTCCGATGAAATGTTATTATTCTTTTTCATAACTCTTCTTCCTTTGTGTTAGTTGAGTCTTCTTCGCGTTCTATGTCCCGAAGGAATTTCTTTGGGACTATAATCTAATTAATCTTCTTTCTTTGGTCGTAGTTTTTCAATTCGTAAATCTTCATCGGCTTCCTCAAGCTCTTCTGTCTGTGTCGCAAATCTTTTTTCAAGTTCCGCCTGGGCTTGTTTAAGCTTAGCCTCTAAAGTTTTTGCAGTTGTGATATCTCTATATGTAACAACCACACCGTCAATTTTATTATCTAAAGTACGGTNNAATCTTATTATCTAAAGTACGGTATGGAAGAATTCGCATTAAGTACCAGAATCCGCTGCTGGTGGAAATCTCCTTTTCCATACTTATCAAAGTCTGATCCACTTCATTCGCATCTTTAGTAAAATCGGAGTAGAAAAGTTCGGAAGCAATATCGGTTATTGGTCTGCCTACATCTTGGGCAATTAGTTTTGTAATCCTGGTTATCTGATTGGTAAAACGTTTTACGCGAAGTGCATTATCGAGAAACAGTATTGCTATATCTGTGCTGTCGAACAGATTTTTAACATCGTTGTTAATCAGGGTCAATTCATCCACCTTTGACTGCAGTTCATGATTTATTGTATGAAGTTCTTCGTTCATTGACTGCATTTCTTCTTTAGAGGTAATTAATTCCTCATTAGTGGATTGGAGTTCTTCGTTTGTTGACTGTAATTCTTCCTGCGAAGTTTGCATCTCTTCCCGAATGCTTTGAATCTCCTGCCGGGTGCGTTTCAATTCAAGTTCAAGATCTTTTGCGCGAGCGGTTCCTGCGGGTATTTGTTTTCCTTTTCCGGATACTTTTGTTTCCGGTAGGGAAGTTAATTCTGTAAAGACGATCATCACCATACCCTTAAGCGTTTCCGGCTCATTGATAGGTTGAACAGTAAGATCCAAAGCTTGAGTACCGCCATTAGTGCCAACTATAACATTTGTGATCTTAACTGTTTCTTTATTTCTTAGCGCCTTTTGAAAAGCTCTGGTCAGTTCCTGGCGGAGCCCTTCGCGTGCCATAGCAAAAATATTCCAGTTTGCTTTACCAATTGAAGGTTCAAGATACTTGCCGGTTCGTCCGCTTATGTATATGATGTCTCCGCTATTGTTGGTTAGAATTGCCGCCGGTGAATAAGTCTGCAACAATAGTTGATCAGCAAGCGATTGAATGTTGGCAGTTGGTTTTAAGAGATTTGTTTGCTGCTGTTCAGCTTTTCGGGTGCGCACAAAAGAAGATGGAAAATCAAAAACATCATAAGGTAATGCATTTTCAAGACGCCTGTAGATTTTTGATTTGCTTTTAACTTGTTTAAACAAATCAGTAAAATTGCCGGGCGTTTCC
>PLNZ01000417.1 GCA_003142915.1 Ignavibacteriales bacterium
TTTTGTTTGGATTTAACAATTATGAAAGAGAGAATAAAATATCCGGTTCTATCTATAGGAGTTGAACAAGGAATAATCGAATGGCTCAAGGCTGAAAGCTTCAATTATAAAGATTGGAATTTATTTTTGAGAGAAATAAAAATTAGATATAACAAAAATTATGACTAAGCTAGAAATTGCTTTTAAATCATTACAAGAAAAGAATCCTTATTGGAGTTCTTATACTTGTTTGGCTAATGCAATAATGGGAAAAGGTTATGGAAAAATGGCAATCGGACAGGCTTTTAAGAAATGTGTAGAAAAAGGCGATTACGAGAAAAAAGATAGGGATAGGATTTTGGGCTATCTGTGCGGGCTGTGATTTTATCCAGTCATTAAAATTGGCAAAAACTGATTAAAAAACACCAATAAATATGGGGATCTGGAAAAATGAATTTCGTCTGCAAAAAATAATTGTAGGTCAGTGGTATAAATAATCATTCCAAACCCCAAAAACTTAATTTGACGTTATTTGACAATAACTAATATAAATATTATTTCTTTAATTCTTTAAGTCTCTTACGGTATTTAATTCTAAATATTATATTGTTGATAATTTTCATTATCAATGGTGTTGGAAATAAAACATCTCTTGAAAATTTTATTATTTTACCGGTTGTTAATACATCATAAACAAAAGTATTTTTTGATATAATATGTATTTTATCAAATTTTATAGCAAAAGGAGATAATAAATAAGTTTCTATATGCGCTTTTAAATAATTNNGGTAATTAATTCGTTTATAGCAAATTTATCAAAATGATTTTTATTTAAGGTTTCTGTTTTATTATTAATTGCATTTTTGACTATTTCAGCCCATTCAATTTCTGGCCTGTCGCCAGAGTAACCTTGACCAGTTAAATGTTCTCCTGGCGATCTTATACCAGAATTAATTTCATTTTTATGTAGTTTATAAAAAGGAGAATAATAATCTGGTTCTAATTTAGTTCCTTCTGGAGATTATTTTAATTCTGATTCAGCCATTTTATAATCTGATAAAGTAGAAAGCGTATGTTCAATACCCTTACAATTTTCTTTATCATAACATAAGATATTAAAATCTGGAGATTCTCTTNNTCATGTACATTGCTTGAATCTCCGTCATCAATCCAGACAGATTTAAGAAAAGGTAAAATATTATTTATATCCTTATTAGAATTAAAGTATAACATAATAAACTCTTTTTGTTTGTGGTTTAGTAATATAACTAATCTTTTAATAATAAACTATATTGATACACTGCATTAAAGGGATGAAAGACAGGTATCTTTTCATTATAACTAACGGATTCCAAAATATTATAAAATGGATCATCCGACACTAAAAACTCAAGACAAATTCCTTTATGACTGTCTGCATAATGTGAATACATCATTACACTGTTGTTAATTTCAGAAAGACAAAACATCCTCAAACCATTTCTAATATTTTCAAATGTTCCTTTAAATGTATATTCCAAAGCTTTTATCGTATCCTCCTTTAAATACTTGAAATCTTCTGGGGTAAGTTCCTCTTTTATAAAATTAAGATAGTTTCTATGTTCTTCCGGAGTATAGATTGATTCTGGCACAACATTGCAATCAAACGGATCATTAAAATCAATAGGCAGTGAGAAATAAGCCTCATTAGACAAAATCATATTGATTGTATGTGTGTTAATGGGACGATATTTATAAAGATATTCGGGCTTCTCTTTTTTCATTGTTATATCCTCAACTATTAATATAATATTATTTCAAAAACACAAGATTCTTGGTCTGTGAAATATTACCATACTGCGTCCGGTAAAAAATTAATACATATATTTATTAAAAAAGTTTCCCTATTACTTCACTCCTGCTGATCTTGCAATATTCAAACATTTCAGTTGGAATTGCTCCACGTTGTTTTAATCCTTCAAAAGTATTCTCGCCAAGTAGAATATAACTCCATTCCTTCTCCATACGATCTTCCGGATTCAATTTATTTACTCGTTCTACAAAATCAATAGTTGCCCTCTGCTTCTGTTGAACATTTCCCTGCGATAACTGACTTTGAGCTTTTGTCTCTACAATATAAATACCGCCGGCAGTCTTAACGAGGAAATCCGGGGAGTAAAATGCTAATAGGCCATCTTCCCGGACATAGAATATTTTTGCAAAATCATGGTAGTACTCATTTATTTTTATAAACGCCGCCGTATCTGTTTGGGAGTCCACATATTCCATAAAAGACTTTTCATAACCACCCTTGTTTGAAGGATACGCCTGTTTCGCATATATGGTCTTTTGTAAGTCAAGACAATACTTTTCACGCATCCGAAGTACCTTTACTTCAGAGAAATAATTCTTAATAACTTCAGCTTCAGTAGGAATTATGTTTTGCTGAGCGTTATAAATTGCTTCACCAAGTTCTTTCATCATATGATCAATAATGCCGGACTTGGCAACCAATAATAGTTTCCAATTATTGTTCACAAACGGATCAAACTCCTGAGTAAATAACCTATGACGAATAAAATAATCAATGGCTTTAACCAGTTCAGCTTTATTTACCTGTAAGAAAGGAAAAGTCTTTTGTTTTCTCAACCCAATATTTACAATTGCATGAGTAATAATATTTACGACCTTGCTTAAATATTCATTATAACTTTGAGCATTAAACAAATCTCCTTTTACAATGTATTCACCGAATCTTGTTTTAACCGTCATCTCTTCTGAAAAGAAAACATCCCCCTCACGGTTTATAAACTTCTCTAATTGCTCGATACGATAAGTTGTAAATGGTCTGATCTTATCCATATCTATAATAATCCCTATAAGCTCTTCCTCACTATCTCTAACAATAGTAGGCCAAAGAAGATCATAACTTTCATAACCCGATTTTAGCCCTACAGTTATAATATCGCCTGTGACTCCACCTCCTGTTCCTTCAGTTGTGCCGGCTAAGTTTTCTTTCATCAATTCATCGTAGAACTCAACAAATTTAGGATGCTCTACTATATGTAAAATATCCATCAAATTATCCGGTTCCTGCTTTTCAATAAGAAGTTTTCTTCGGTTTTCATCTTTACTATCCTTGAATTCCGGTTCTCTCCACATCAATCTTAAACCACGTCCAATTGTTTGCTCTAATAGGATTGGTGCCTGCGCTGATCTTAATGGTACAATCACACAAATATTATTTACATCAAATCCTTCTCTTAACATCAAAACAGAAACTATTACTTTTGGTTTTGCATGTTTATCAATACTAAATAATCTTTGCTTTATCTGGGACCATTCTTTTGCAGGAATATTTCCCTTCCTATCGGAATCAATCTGCATAACATCATCTTCACTCAAACCTTCCTGCACCAAGAATTGTATGACCAAAGGAGAAACGCTTGTATCCTCACAAATCACAAACATCTTCGGATATTTTTCAGCTTTTATTTTGATAAACTCTTTTTCAAGCAGATCCAGCTTTGTTAAACCGGCTCTTAACATCACTCTCTGCCCTTCAGAAAGACTAATTACTTTATTACCTTCTCTTATCGCTTTGAAATCCAGCTCCATTGCTGCAATCTCTTTCCGCTTATCAAGAGCAATTGTTTTTACTAATCCATTTCTTATTGAAGTTGCAAGATCAAAATCTATTATAGTATGAGGAAAATAATGTTTAGTTCTTTTCTGTCCGCTTCCGGTAACATCATAAGGTGTAGCTGAAAAATCTATTTGAATAAATTTAGTCCCTTTAGATTCCGATATATAATTAAGACTCTTCTGCCACTCAACTTCACTAATGTCTCCGTATATCTTATTTTCATGTATATGATGTGCTTCATCATTGAACACTGCCATATTTTCCAAGGCAGCAAGATATTCTAATTCAGCGCCTGCGAGATAATTATTATCCAGGGATTCTAAACTGTGCCCGGCACTTGTCCCGGGAGAAATCGGAAGTAACTCATTCATATTCTGGGGAACATTTTCTAATGGGCCGGATTCTTCATCAACATCTTCTTCTGTTCCTGCTAATAAATGCCAATTTGTTATTGCAATCATTCCATCGGCTGTTACTTTTTTCCCAATCTCCTCTTTTTGGCAAATGGAGCTTTGAATGAACCCATATATTTCATCTCTAAAATTATCCGGTATAAAAAGCTTTTCGAAGACTTTCAAATCCGAAGATGCAAAATCTCTGAAGCCATTTTCTTTTTGTTTACCTAAATATGCATCCAGTAATCTTTCATATACAATTAAACCCGGCGCAACTAATAAGAAATTCTTTGTATATCTGCCTGACTTTGTTTCTTCATACCTGGCATTTAGATATTGCCAAATCAAAAGAGCGTGCATTACCCAGGTTTTACCGGTGCCGGTAGCCATTTTCATACAATACTTTGGATGTAGATACTTTTCTTTTTGTATTTCAAATAAAAAACCTTCATCGTCAAGAATATCTTTGCCACAGACTCCATACATATCCGAAACATTATTAACCTTCATAACCTCATGCAAATAAATTGCATTAAGTATGGCTTGTTTTTGGCCAAGATGAAAATTGAATTCCCTCATCTCACAGAACGCATCAGAAAACCAGTAACGAAGAAGCTCATTTGTTATTGAAGTAGCAGCGCTAAATTGATAATTATTAAATCCCCGGTTGGCAAACTCAGAAACTTTATTTGCGAATTTCAATGGTAAATCTCTTGTGCCAATGTTCATTGGATTAGCCATTACGCCACCTCCTCAACTACTGCACTTTCAAAACCAAAAACATCAACAGCTTTAACACAAACCTTCCTCAATCCATCTTTTTTATCAACTTCAATTAAAGCTTCAGTTACAACCCTTAAAGGATCAGAATCATTTTCAGTATTCTCTCTGTAATCTTGCCAACGACTTCTAAATACTTTTCCATCATAATCCGGGTCGACACTCCAATACTCAATTAGCGCCAGTGGTTCTTCGGCTATGATTTTTTGCAATTTGTCTCTGTCCTCTTCGCTAAGAGGTAATGCATCCGGCGATAACAACACATAATTATCAAGTTTTATTGTTAAAGTTTCTATATCAACCTTTCCCTTTTCTACTTTAATAGGTTTTATAGAAAGATACTGTAAAGAAGAAAACCTGATCTTTCCGGTTTTTATTAGTTGCTGATAAGATGATTTTGTTTTTAATCTGTCAAGTAAATCTGCAGGTATCACTAATACTTCGATATTTTCATCATTCAGGGTAGATATTACTTGTCCTATATTAGTTTCAAAATTCCAGCCGAGTATGATCACCTTTTGCCAACCT
>PLNZ01000017.1 GCA_003142915.1 Ignavibacteriales bacterium
AATAGGTCTCCGTTTATCTTACAAATCAAATTATTAAATGAAAAAACTTACTCATGATCAGATTTCACGCAACCGAAGTACGATTGAAACACTTCATAATGTAAAAAGACTTCCGGTTTATGTTATTCTAAATAGCATAAGAAGCAGTTATAATGTTGGTTCAATCTTCAGAACATCTGACGGAGTTATGATAGAAAAACTTTACCTTTGCGGATATACTCCCTATCCGCCTAAAAAAGAAGTATTAAAAACAGCTCTAGGTTCTCAGGAAAGCGTTACATGGGAATTTGTAAAAGACGCAAAGGAAGTAATACATTCTCTAAAAGAGAAAGGAGTTAATATTTGCGGACTAGAATTAACAGAATCAAGCATGCCTCATTTCAATCTTAATATAGANNCCGATTTTTCAATAGAGATACCCCAATTCGGTATAAAACAGTCTTTAAATGTTGCCGTAGCCTACGGAATTTCAGTTTTTGAAATGCGGCGTGTATTTGACAATTCTTAAATCTTGTCCGAAAATTAAGTCCCTATATAAGTAAAATAGCTCTCGCCATTATCCTTTTGATGAATGAGTAAAAGATTTGCTCGAACCAATTTAATCAATGTTCTTGATGCACGGCGTTCTGATATATTTGCAAGTTTGCTTAATTCATTGACTGTAATTGTTTCATTTTTATCCAAATAATCAAATACAGCTTTTTCTTGTTTACCAATGATATAATTTACCAGCGGCTTATCTGTTGTCTTAGATTGCATTAGTTTAATAAGTTCTTTACTGGATAAAACACTTTTGTCATTTATCCTAACATAAACTTGTGCTGTATTTAACTCAATATTCGTATTATAATCTTGCACACGGTGAGGTTTAATTTTTGATTCGGGTACTTCAACTACTAATATTTCTTTATGCTCTATATCGAGCGAAGATAATATTATTTGAATTGGAGGTTCGCAATATTTTAATGCTGAATCATTAATTAGTTCTAAATCTGATTTCTCACTTTCAATTCCATAAATTGATTTATTGTCATCGACACCAAAAAATATATAACCGCCGCTGGTATTTGCAAAAGCTATTATTTCTTTAGCTACTTTTTCATAAGATGAGAAGCGCCGTTTAAATTCAACACCCAACCCTTCTCCGGATTGAATCATTAACAATACTTTTTCCCGGGTTATCATCGATATCAATATTGAAGTATTTACAATGGATTGACAATTTTTTTAGTTGTATCCTTTTCGATTTTTAGTTTATCAGGAACAGATTTTGGATTAGATAACGGAGATTTATTATTTAACGTTTTTAATGAATCAAGTTTTACAGGTGAATCTTTAACTGCAGATTGTTTTATATCTTTACCTTTACTTTCAAGTGGTTCAGTATGAATATTTGTCCCTGATTTTTGATTAACATCCTGAACTGATTTTGGAGATTCCGAATTTTGCTTTTGTTGATTTAGTGTATCTTTTTGAGCAGAATCCTTTTTTATTTTGTCGGATTCAGCCTTAAGCTTTTCTTTTTCAGTTTTGTAAACAAGGTATTTTTCGCTCACAGCTTTTGCCGGTGCCGAATTTATATATTCTTTATTTTGCAATAGACCATATTCAACTGCTGCCGAATCATACATTTTAAGATTTTCTTCATAAATCAACCCGCAGTAATAAATCGATTTCGCAGCATACTTTGATTTTGGAGAATTTTTATAAATACTTTGAAAAGAATTAATCGATTGAAGATATTTTTTATCATATGCAAGCTGCTCTGCTTCTGTGTATGCTTTTTCAACGGTATCACGATTTTTAATGTTAAAATTCTCGTCTTCTTTTTTTAATAGTCCTAATTTCCGTCCTGCTTCTATTCTGATAGGATCTTTTTCAAAATTGTTATAGACATACTTAAACATACTATCTGCTTTAACGGAATCGCTATTTGTCTCATAATATATTCCAAGTGCGAACATTGCTTGGGACGTAACAGGTTTATTCGGATACTCTTTAAGGNNTTACCTAAATTATAAAGATTTTGCGATATCATTATTTGAAGTGAATCAAGACTGATTTTAAGTCTTTGTGGTTTTTTATATATTCCCCTTGCAACTAAATAAATTGGCGGATCAATAAATTTTTGCGATCCGGATCTCTTTAGTCTCAATTCATCTTGCTGCTGAATATAAACTCTACCAACCTGATCAAATGTATAATTTTGCGCTAATGACCCTTTTTGACTATCACTATTTTTAAGAGAGTCGGTCATTTTAGTGATTTTGTCCTGATACTGACGGAATACAAATGAATAATCTACCGAATCCTGATAAAAAAATTGAGGTTTGTCGCGGTAAATAATCTGCTGGTTATATTCTTTTTGTTGACTTTTCGTTACAAAATAATTTGTAATAGTTTTTGAATTTCTATCGGCTTCCATTTTAATATCTTTCGGCACATTGGCAACTGATACTTTATTATAGTATTTATAAGAACTATCATAATAACGATATACCTTTTCATAGATTTCGGCAATTTTCATACCGGCAATTCCGCCGGATTGAGTTTGTCTGTAGGTTGTATCAACATCTTTAAAAATCATTAATGCTTTTTCATCTTGTTTTTTCTCATAATAAATTTGTCCAAGTTCAATTAATATTCTATCCAGTTTATCTTTAAACTTCCCTTGATAACGCATAGTTTCAAATATTTTCGCGCTTTCATCGATTTTACCCAGTTTTTTCATCAATAGCGCGGATTCAAAACGGCATTCAAATTCAACGTCAAAAGATGGCGAAAAATTAAGAGCTGAATTAAAGGAATCGAGAGCGTTTTTTTTATCATCAACAAGAAGATATATTTTCCCAAGTTCATAATATACTAATGCATTTACTTCATCATCTT
>PLNZ01000303.1 GCA_003142915.1 Ignavibacteriales bacterium
GTTTGTTTAATTAAGCCGGCAACGCCATCATTACCTTTGCCGCCTAAACCTACAGGCCAGTTAACAGAAGTATTATTACCCACTTTATCTTTCCAATCCGAACTTACTTTGCTTAAATAATTTGTAAATATAAATGTTGTACCGCTTCCGTCGGAACGATGCGCAACTAATATTGCTTTATCAGGAAGAGAAACACCGGGATTTAATTTTTTAATCTGAGCATCATCCCATTTTGTAATTTTGCCCAGAAATATATCTGCAACTGCTTTTCCATCAAGTTTTAATTTAGTACTTACCGAAGAAAGATTATAGCTTAACACAATACCACCCATTACCGTAGGAATATGTAATATATCGGTACCGCGTTTGTCTTTAGCTTCTTTTAATTGATCATCAGTCATAGGGCCGTCACTCGCGCCAAAATCTACGGTACCCTCAGTAACTTGTTTTATACCGCCGCCGCTTCCAATTGCCTGATAATTAATCTGTACCCCTGTAGCCGTTTTATATTCATCAAACCATTTTGAATAAATTACAGCCGGGAAAGTAGCTCCGGCGCCGTTTAATTGTACCTGAGCTGATGTCGCTCCACCTAAGACTCCGAGTAACAGAGCCAGCAAAGCCATAAATTTTGTTTCCATAGAATGATTCCTTTCCATTATCTTATAAAAATAATAAATGTCTTAATTTATTCATATTTCCTTTTTAGAATTCCCAGTAAAATGTTACTCTTGGAACAACATCCTGACTATAGCCTCCATTTGTAGGAGGAGCCTGATAATGAGTAATTTCTATATTTGGTGTAATATCTGTATGTTTTGAAGGACTGAATTGAAGACCAATAAGGACTAAAGATTTTGCATCTCGGATTGAGGTTAAATTAGAATTCGCTGTATTTGGATCATATCCATCATAACGGCCAACTACCTGAATTGTTTCGCTCAAATTTGCATAAGCCCAAAGGGAAATTCCATCTCCGTTTTGTGTTGCAAGAGAGGTTGTTGCGTTTACCTGATAATTATCTCGCTGTGATTTTATAAAGCCTTCAGCGCCAATTGAGAAACTTCCTTTTTCTCTATAGTTTAAGAATAGCGCTCCAACAAAAGCGCTGTTATTTCTATAGGTCAAATCGACTTTATCATAAATGTTTGCTGCAGATGCATAATCGCCGTAAACAGTAAATAATAAATTTGCGGAGGGGTCAAATTCCAATAAACCGTAGAATCTTTTATATTTATCTGTTTCAGGACCATTGCTGGAGTTATTACCGATTTTTAACCAGTATTTTACAGTACCGCCATCATCAAATTTTCCTTTTAAATCAACACCAAGATCACGTGATGAAACGATACTATTTAAATCCATAATAGTTTTTTCCAAATAACGGTGACCCCATGCGGTTTCGGAAACGTCAAATGCAGGTGTGGGCGAAAGACCGAAAATAAGATCGGAGCCTGAAAATATATTGCTCCATTTTAACCATGCATCTTTAACCATAACACCAAGTTTACCACCCGCGGTATTAGAATTTGCTGATTGATCAGATTCCAAACGAAATCTGGCTGAAAAATCTGCATCTACAGCATAATCCGTAGTAATATAGATTCTTCTAAACTGGAAACCGTTCAAATCATTATTAGCGCCATTATTTGCTTTGGCATCATAGAAATAGTCACCAAACATTAAACCGCTAAATTGTGGAAGGTTCTTTTCTTGTGCAGTGACAAGCCCAGCAAAGAGAAGAAACAAAGAAAAAAGTAATGTTAATTTTTTCATAGGTCTTTCTTTTATTTGTTTATAAATAGTAGTTAATTTGATTTTTTTAAAAGGGTTAAAAAATCTTGGACNNTTTGAATTTGAGAAAATTTAGTTATTACCTCCAAAATTAAACGGATACACAAATGTTATCCTTGGTTCAATTCTTTTTTGAGGTTGATAATCAATTATGTTATTATTTGAATCGTGAATGGGAGCAAATGTCCAGTTGTAAAACATCGATACAACTATATAAGGGTCGGGTTTATATCCCAATTCAAAGTATAGAAGTGAACGATCATCAAGTTTAAATATTTCGGTTTCGCTGCTGATATTAACCTTATCATATCCTGCCTTTATCACAACCGGCAAGTTCTCCGGCGCAGCATTAGCTTCAAAATGAAGTATTCCGCTGTACGGGGTTTTATCCAGTCTTTCATACGTACCAAGTACATAAAACAATCCTAATGCATTTACATATAGTTCACCGAAATAACCGTTATCGGGATTCGTCATATTCGCAAGTTTAGTTTCCATACTCGAATATATTCCCGAGGCAGTATCGTATTGATATCTTTCAATTTCATAAAACGAATTAAAATAGCCGGGTATGTATTGCGATTTATTAAATCTTCTCTCAAATTGCGCTGAGGTATTTATTATTCCAAAAACATTAAAATCTGCTTTAATACCAACAGCCGAACCTGATCCAAAATTAATTATTTTTGTTTCATCGGCATATAATTGAAGTCCAACCATTCTTGTTGACAATAACGGCAGCCCTAAATCTACTCCGACAATATTGATTGAACCATTATCAATAAAGGCTGAAGTCGATTGAGGCTGATTGAAAACGATACCTGCATATTTATTAAAATCTACTGCGTAAGTGCCTCCAACGGTTAAGTTACCAATAATCGGAATACTACCGGCGTTTGTAAATTTTAGCGGTCTTGCATAACCCCTTATAGCAATAACTCCTGCTTCAAGAAAATTGCTGTAAATAGATTCAAGCCCAAACTCGCCAAAGTCTATATCTGTAACAAGCCCTATCGTACGCGCATCATAGCTTGGACTATTATTGTAATTCAGCATTATATTTCCATATCCAAGCGTATAATAATCTAATGCGCCCACCTTAACGTAAACCGGGTCATTTTTCATACCATAGCGTATATACCTTATAATACTCAGGTAATCAGAAAATTCATTAAAGTCCTCTTTCCTGAGATTGCCGTTCTGGTTTATGTCAAGGTTCAAATCCAATCCGACACCGAAGTTTGCAAAAGATAATTCAGGTCTGATATGAAAAGTGTAGTATAAATTTCCGTCTATCCAATTTAACCCAAAACCCCCGTCAAAGTTTCCCTGCCCTGGTCTCGGATAATTATCAATTTGTGCGTGGGCAGACATAGTGAGAAACAGAACTGTGAAGAATAGAAAAAGTTTTTTCATTGATTAAAATCCGTCATTAATTGATAGTCAAAAATAAGGAGTTTTAATTTAATTTTTATGAGTAACCGGCTTAATAAATTTATAACAGCTTAATTACCTCTTTGTAAGCCAGCTTTCGGGGTTTTGTTTATTGCGTGAATTCCAGATTTCAAAATGCAGAACATTCCCTTCAAGGCTTTCCCCGACTTTCCCTATAATGCTGCCTGTATTAACATGATTGCCTTCCTTAACGAATATCTCCGATAGATGGCTGTAAACAGTACGATAATCTCCTTTATGGGTAAGAATTAACACACTTCCGTAACCCGGCAGCCAGTCTATTGCAGAAACGACTCCATCCGCCACAGAATGTATATCGGCATCCGGTGAAGTTTTAATATCAATCCCATAATTGAGTGTTACGGTATTAAGTTTTTCATTTCTATTTTCCCCGAAATTACGGATAATCTTCCCGCCACTTACCGGCCAATTTAAGCTGCCTTTTAATGCAGCAAATGAAGGCAGTCCGGAAATGGAAAGGTCCACATCATAACTTTTCTCTTCATTAATATCCGGCTTCTCCACGTTTGATTTTGAAGCAAACTTCTTTGGAAGGACATTTAATTTCTCCTTTGCAATGCGCTTTTCTTCAGCTTCTCTTCTTAGCTCTGTCTCCATGATAAGTTTATTTATCAAATTCTGAATTTTAACTTCTGCATTTTTTTTTGCATCCAATTCACTTTTTAAAGCTGCTTTATCATTCTTAATTGTATTAAGAATTTTTGTTCGTTCAGCCCGTTTAACTTCAAGCATTTTTTCTTCATCTGATTTCTGATTGGCGAGAAGCGTCTTCTCGTTTTTTTCTGTTTCAAGGTCCTGCTTGGCGGAAAGCAGTTCATCTTGTTTATTTTGCAGTCTTTCTAAATCCCGTTCTCGCTGATCTGAAAATTTCTTTAGATATTTATATCTTAATATCGCCTGCTCAAAAGAATTTGCATCAAGAACGCTTTCCCAGTAATCAGGTTTACCATGCTTATAGATGGCAACTATATATTTGCTATAATTCATTTTAAGTAAGTTTGTTTCGTTTTTTAATTCTTCAATCTTATTTTGAGTATCGGATATCTGTTGTCCCATTTCCGATTCATCTGCCTTTAGACTATTTATTAAGTTGTGGAGTAAGTAACTCTGCCTGTTATAATTATCCAGAGTATTATAAGATTCTTTTTCTTTAGCGGCTTTAAGCTTTATCACTTTTTCAAGGGAAGAAATTTCCTGTTTAACTTTTGATAGTTCATTCTTTTTTTGAGAAATCGATGGATTTGCGCTTGCATTATAAATATCTTTCTGCGCATGCATTGAGTTAAGAGTGAAAGCCACAATTGCAATTGTAAAATATTTTTTGGCAATTACCATTTTATTATGGTCGCATCATCCGGAACTTTGAAATCGATGGATATATCCGCGGCATTTGCACGTATCTTTTTATACTTTATAGAAACACTCTGTCCTTCCTTAACATTCTGGACATCAATAGTATAAGGAACTGCCACATTTTCTATATAATCAAAGTCGGAATACTTACAGTCTAAAGCAATATCCCCATTAGGATCAATTACCTGGAAACTGGTTATTCCAAGGCTTCTAATATCAATCTTGTAAATAGAAGTAAAATTTGTCGTAGAATCAACATAAGTAAGAGTATATTTATCATACTCTACTGAATATTTAGTAGGCTGTTTATAAAGATGTTTTGTTAAATTTACCGAGCCTACGAATGCATCAATAATATCGCTGAAAGGAAGATCTATCTTAAAAATATTTTTCAATACATCTTCGCTTAACTGCCCCTGGTAAGCAGTGTTATGAAGATCATCATAGAAAATAAAGTTGTCGGTTGTAACCAGTGTCTGGGCTAACTGAATTCCAAAGGCGCCCAATATTGTTAAGTACAATGAATCCGGCTTTATAAGCGATGTCTCAAATGACGCTTTATTTTCAGCATTCGAAGATTGAACTACTAAAGTACCCGTGCCTTCAAAAGATTTAATACGCCGCCTATTGGCTTCTAATTTATTTACCAAACGCTCTGCCGGCAAAATTTCCACTTCCTCCGTAGGTTTGGAAGGGACGCAACCTGAAATAAAAAGAATAATTAAATAAATAGATAAAAGAAGGATCAAACTATATTTTTTCAAATCTCACCTTTTTCAATTTTTTGCTTAAGTTCACTATTATTTTTATCAAGGTTCAAAGCTTTTTCCCAGGTTTTTAGTGCTTTATCTTTTTCGCCCATTTTAAATTGAATGTCACCAAGATGTTCAAGTATATCGGATTTTTCGCCTCCTACCTGGATCGCCTTATTTATATACCCTATCGCCATATCAAAATCACCGGCTTTAAAATAAACCCATCCTATAGTATCAAGATAGGCAGAGTTATTCGGTTCTGCCGTGATAGCGATTTTTGCCATTTTTAATGCTAAGCCAAGCTTAATCCCTCTTTCCGAAAGAGAATATGCAAAATTGTTATTCAATAAAGCATTTGAAGAATCAATTGATAATGCTTTTTCATAAACGCTGTCACACTCTTTCCATTTTTTTTGCCCATCATAAATCAATCCAATCGTTCCCAGTAAGTTTATATCTTCCGGAGTGATAGAGAGAGCCCTTTTCAGGTAAATTACGGCTTCATCATTTTCTTTTAGCTGGCTTAAGGTATAGCCGTAAGCTGAAAGTGCCGTAATATCTTTTGGATTCAGATCAACCGCTTTTTTAAGATCCACTCTCGCTTCATCATTCTTGTTAAGCTGTGCAAGCGAAAGGCCTAAAATTAAATTTACACGGAAATCTACCGGAAAAGAAGTAATCGCTTCTCGCAGTACTTTTACGGCTTCATCGTATTTTCTGTTATCAAAATAAAGCCCTCCCAGCCTTACCCAAGGTTCAACATTCCAGCTTGCCAATTGTGTAGCGGCTTTAAAATTTTCAATAGCATCGGAATCATTCTTTTCATTAAGCGCAATAGCCGCCAGATACATTTTAACCTGCCAGTTGGCAGTATCTTGATCAATAGTCTTAAAAAAAACTTTTGTTATCGGAATAAGGGTGCTATCTTTAAAAGACTGCTCAAAATAAGTTGCACCGATTCTAATTTTTAAATCGATTGGGACATTGGGCTGTTTAAGAATATAAGAATATTCGCCGGAAGCAGTATCCCATTTATTTTCTGACAAATATATCTGTGCTTTTCTGTCATGCGCATCTAAATCATCCGGATTCGCAGTTAGAACATCATCAATTACTTTTAATGCTTCATCATACATTTTAGCTTTTTGATAATTTTCTGCAAGAAGTTTTTTAAGCCCCGTGTTGCCTGGGTCTATTGTTAAAATCTGTTGAATAGAAGCGGCTGCATCTTTAAAATTTCCAAGATTTGCCTGAAGTTCTGCCACGCGCATTAAAACATTCCAATCCGGCCCGACAATATTTGTAATCTCCTGGTAAATATTTATTGCACTTACAGGCTTGTTGGTTTCATAAATACGGGCAAGGCGGTAATAAGCATCCACATTTGTAGAATCCATGCTTATAATTTTTGAAAGGACGGAGGCGGCAGAATCCGATTGCCGGGCATTTGAATAAATTTCAGAGAGTAATTCATAGTAATCAATTTGGGTAGAATCAAGAGCAACAGCTTTCTTAGAATATTCAAGGGCCTGTGAAAGCTTATTTAAATTAAGATAATTTTTTGCAAGTGCATAGTATATTCCCGGTTTAGGGTCAAGCTTCGATGCTTGTAAATAATAAGAGATTGCCGAAGCATAATCACCTTTAGTCTCAGCAACCGATCCGCTAATAAATTGATCCATTGCACTTTTGGAAGAATCTCCGAATGTAATTTCAGATAACCCCATATTTGTCTTAGTCTCTTTCACAAATGCTTTTTGCGAGGAACAACCGCAAACAACTGAAATTATTATAATAACGGTGGGAAATCTTAGCATAAAATTTTATCTATTCCTTAAATAAGTAACTTTAAAAAAAGTTTAAGGGATAATTTATCTTTTTTAATTGATGATTGAAACTAATAAACTCATCACCTTGATTATCCTCAACTTATCAAATCTCTCTTTTTACGGTCATAAAGCATTAAATGTTATATACTTAAAATCTTGCTTACAAATATAGTAAACTATATCTTTGTAAAAATATATTTATACGATGGAAAAATTTGACTTGGGACTGGCTTTTGTGTGGGAATATGATGTGGATTTTATCGCCTTGATTGAAGAGACATTCCAAAAGGCCGGGCTTACGACATTTTTAATTTCTTATTATAACATTTCAGAAATCACTAATAAAGTTAATAATAAAGAGCTGACTTTTAATTTTTATTTTGACAGAGCATCAGATGTTGAGCAAGAGTTTGAAAACCTGGGGAAAATTTTAAATCGAAGGAAAGTCACAATTTTTAATCCCTACAATAAAGTTCTTCGTGCTATAGATAAAGCAAGCATGCACCTTGAATTTATATCTGCCGGATTAAATGTTCCCCACTCAATTATTATCCCTCCACACAGCGAAAGAGAAGAGATTTATATTTCAATTGATGACTTAGCAATATTGGGAAGGCCGTTTATCATAAAGCCATGTAACACGACGGGTGGAGGAATGGGCGTAGTAACCGGCGCAGAATCATTAAAAGAAGTGTTGGATGAAAGGGTTACAAATACACACGATAAATATATTCTGCAGGAAAAAATTTACCCGTCTTTTTTAGACGGAAAAAGAGCTTGGTTCAGATCTTTCTGGGCATTCGGTCAGGTGATTACTGTTTGGTGGGATGATCAGACGCATCTCTATACCGAACTTACCTTTGAAGAAATGAATCGCTATAACCTAAAGAAGATAATTAGTATAACTAAAAAAATAGCTGAAATTACAAATCTGGATTTTCTGTCAACTGAAATAGTTTATACTAAAAATAATAAATTTTTCCTTATAGACTATGTAAACGATCAGTGCGATATGCGTTTAAGTTCAAAACACATTGACGGAGTGCCGGATAATGTTGTTAAAAAAATTATTAACTGTATGTTAAAAAGGGTTATTAAACTTAAAAACTTAGCAGTATAATAATTAGTTGTAAATAATTGTTATGAAAAAAAACGGGAAAAAAGTGACAATAGTAATTTCATTATTTTTAATAATAATTGTATTTATTTGCTATTACATTTTTAATATCTATGAGACAATAATAGAAACCGAACCGAAAAATTTATTTGCCGACAGCCGGTCAGTGGTTAATATCTCAATAAACGCTGTAAATGCACTCGGCTTTAAAGTACCTTTCCGGAAAATCTTTGGAAGCTTTGAAATAACCGAAGGAAAAGATTTAGTTGATATTGTAAAAGAGGATGATAAAAACGGCAGCCTAAGTTTGCGGGCAAAGAATCGAACCGGTAAAGTTGTTATTTATGTTAAATCCAAATATTCATTTTTGCCTTCACTCGTAGAAATAAATATCTACCCCAATACGGCATAAATACAAAAAAAGGTTCAAACTTTTAAATAATTATGATTATCTTTTATAACTGAATTATTCGAGTCTTTTTAGAAAAAACACTGAGGAAATATGAAAAAAATATTATTGCTCATTATTTTTCTTCTCATAACGGGTTCAACTTTGCTAGCGCAGGGAACAGCGGGCACAGATGCAAAATTTGAGTATAGATCTTTAATCGATATGCAGACAGCAGGAATACTGCAAAAAGGATATGTAGGTGTTACTTCCGATGTACTACCCGGCGGTATATTGATTGAAAAGATTGAAGTTGGAGTGTTTAACAATATAAGTTTCGGAATTTCTTACGGTGGAGAAAATTTAATAGGCGCCGGAAAACCTGATTGGTACAGTGTACCTGGCGTAGATATCAGATTTAGAATTATAAATGAAAATATTTCTTTGCCGGCGGTCACTATTGGTTTTGATTCACAAGGTAAGGGTGAGTATTTTGATTCTACCAGCAGGTATGCAATAAAATCTCCAGGCTTTTTCGCCGCCGCAAGTAAAAACTTTGAATTTTTAGGCTATATGAGTCTTAACGGTACACTAAATTATTCACTTGAAAGCAGAGATGGGGAAGATTTTGTTGATCTTTCCGTAGGATGTGAAAAAACAATAGGTTCCAGCGTTTCTGTTATCGGCGAATACGATTTTGCTTTTAACGATCATTCAACTAATTACGGTGCAGGCAATGGATATTTGAATATCGGGGTAAGATGGACAATAGGCAGCGGGTTTACGCTGGGATTTGATCTGCGTGATTTATTAAACAACAAGAAATGGAGTCCGAGTTCCGCTGATAGAGCTTTAAGACTCGAATATATAACGAATATATAAAAAGTATATTTTAATTGTTTGATTATGCAAAGTTAAACTGATTTTGTTTATATTTTGTCAAACAAATAGTTGAAATAAAATTTGTAGAAAATTGTGTACATCGAGTTTATTATTATATACAAATAGTAGTTGTTCTTTCATTATCAAGTGAAATTTTTAAGCCTTTATTTAGGCTCGATTATTGTTGAACTTTAAATATGTTATTTAAGTGGAGGATTAAGATGAAAAGCATAAGAATTTTAAGCTGGGTTAGTTTGATGGCTACCGCTTTATTGTTTGCGGGCTGTTATACTCAATTCCCAATGAGAAGCCCCGGAAATTATGGTTACAGTTATCATCGGGGTACACAGGATAACCAAGCTCCTGCCGATTCAAATTACAGCAACCAGTANNNNTGATGGTAGTGTAAATAATTATTACGGATGGCCGCCTTATTATGGTAGTGATTATGGGTACAATTCACCATATGTTTATGCAGGTCTTTATTGGAATTCACCGTTTTATGATCCGTTCTATTGGGATCCGTATGGATTATGGGCTTTTTCACCCGGCTTTTATTATGGCGGATTTGGATATGGTTACGGGCATGGATNNTACGAAATAACGATGGATCCAGAAATATTTCAGGTATCAACCCTAATAATCGTGTTCCGACAACCAGTGCAAGAACTTTACAGCCAGGAACCTACGGTACTGTATCAAGCGCTGGAAATATAACAAGATCAAACGGCAGAAACAGTCGGATCGTGAACCGTCAGACATCCCAGATGCAAAGAAGATATTATAACAGAGGTAACTCATACAGAAGAAATAGCGGCTCAAAAGGTTCACAGCAGAATGTTAACAGATCGGCGCCGAGAAGTTCCAGCCCACCGTCTCGCTCTTATTCAGGAGGTGGAGGCAGAAGCAGCTCAGGAGGCGGCAGAAGTTCAGGAGGCGGCAGAAGAGGACGCTAATTATTTAAATTATGAGAAAATATTTACTTAAAATGTTTTCAATCGCTATCATTGGATTATTATACTCTGGCTGCTATACTGCACTATGGGTCCCTGATGGAGATTATGATTCTGAGGATGTTCTGAGCAACCAGGAAGAAAATTACTACCAAATAAATTATTATGGAGATTACTACTATTATTACAATAGACCTTGGTGGTATTCTGCAGTCCCGACGACTCAGGACAACCAAGATAGAAATATAGATATGAATTCTCTTGGAGATACTGATTCAGGGAACGGAGAATTTATGAGCAGCAGCAGAACACTCACAGAGCTTCCTATTGCTTCATTACCAGCAATAAGTACTTCGGCGCCCATTACATCAGTCTCAATAAATTCAAATTTTTCAAAGGATAAATCTGCTGATAGAGTTAAAAGTGTTAATTCTTCTAATAATTCTTCCAGGAATAACAATAATTCAAATAACATTAACCATGTAAGAAACAATGACGGAAACAGAAACATGAGCGGGAGGTAAAAAATGAAAGGCTTCTATTCATTCTCTTCAAAGCTTTTTGCAATAATTGCTTTAATTTTATTTAGTTCAAATATTTACAGTCAGGATGCGAATGATGCACTTAGATTAGGATTTTCGGGCCTAAGTCCAGACGCAAGGGCTCTTGGTATGGGTGACAGCTACATTGGTTTAAGCGATGATGCCGGCGCTGCTTTTTTCAATCCCGCAGGATTTGGACTCATAAAGGAAATGGAACTATCCGGCGGGTTAAGTTATGATAATTACGGAAATAATACCTCTTTCTTTGGTCAATCATCTAACTATACAGCCAATGCAACAAGATTAAATAATCTGAGTTTTGTTCTTCCCTTTCCTACGGTTAAAGGAAGTCTGGTATTCGCATTTTCATATCATACTACTAATGATTTTACAAGCGCTTTAAAATTTAATGCTTTTAACAGCGGCAATAATTCTATGATCCAGAATTTAAATAATGCAGGTTCTTATATTCCTTACGATTTATATTTAACCGACACTAACTTTGTAACCCCAATTAATGGGCACTTGAATCAAAGCGGTACTATTGTCGGCAGCGGTGAAACTCATAGCTGGACGTTNNAGCAATATTCAAACCGACCCGGCAACACCGGCTACAAAAGGTTTTCAAACTTTTTACCTGAACAGGCTTTTAGATTGGGATATCACGGGGTGGGATTTAAAGTTCGGTATGCTTTATCAACTGACAAATGCGCGAATCGGATTTACGGTTCAATTCCCCAAGACTTATACAGTTAAAGAGAACTATAATGTAAGCGGCTACAGCCAGTTTAGTACAGGTTTATCGCCAAGCCTTGATCCATCATATTATAGCTACAATGATCAATACGATATTGTTACACCTTATGAATTGGGAGCCGGATTTTCAATAAATCTTTCAAGTCTGATCTTAAGCGCTCAGGCTACATTAATAGATTATTCCCAATTAAAATTTGAAAATGCAGATGGTTTGTCCGATCAGGATGTTAATAGTATAAATCAAAGTATTAAAGACAATTTAAAATCTGTTGTTAACTTTAATATAGGAGCAGAATATACAATACCGGATGTAGGATTAAGATTAAGAGCCGGTTATCTCAGGCAGCCTGACGCATACCAGGGTGATCCTGCTTCTTATGATAGGAATTATGTCACGGGAGGTTTAGGATATTTAATCGATGAAGCCGTAGCAATAGATTTTGCTTATGCTCACGGTTGGTGGAGTGATTACGGTGATAATTACGGCTCCAATGAATCCAGAACATATCAGAGTATTACGGATGACAGGGTAATTCTTTCAACAACTTATAGATTCTAAAATTTATTCACAACTTCTCCTGCTTTGGCAGCAGGAGAAGTTATTTTTCCAAATAAAAAACCTCAATAACTGCATTTGACATAGAACTCCCCCGACATTATTTTTAATAAAAATCTTTTTACTAATTTAGGAATAGATCATTAAAGGAACAGTAAGCCGCATAGAAAGTAAAGATTATTACGTTTTCTCGCAAGACGGAGAAGATTTTGTACGTTGTTCTCTTCCGGGAAAGTTCAAAAATGATATTAAACTAAAAAAAGATAAGCAATATCTGACAGATATTGTAGTAGTAGGTGATTATATTGAATATGAATTGAACCGGGATGGAAGCGGTGTTATAAATAAAATTGATAAGAGAAAGAATTATCTTTCAAGGAAAACTCCAAGAATTAGAGGCGCCGGCTATAAAGGAGAAAGGCTTGAGCAAATAGTTGCTTCGAACATAGATAATTTTTTTATTGTAAGCAGCGTAGCTGAGCCGCCGTTTAATTACAAGACCCTCGACAGGATATTAGTTGCCGGAGAAAGCTCTTGCTTAAATATTAACATCATAATAAATAAAATTGATCTGGATAATGATAACTTTATTGGCTTTTGGACAAAGTTATATAAAAGGATAGGTTATAAAGTACTTACGACAAGCGTAATTTCTAATGAAGGAATTGATAAATTAAAGAAACAATTAGAGGGCAGAAAGAATTTATTTTTTGGACAATCGGGTGTAGGTAAATCATCTCTGCTTAATAAAATGTTTCCCGAATTAAAATTAAGGACAGGTAAAATAAGCGGCTTTACTGATAGAGGTATACATACTACGGTAACAAGCGTAATGATAAAAGTTGATCCCGCAACATATATAATTGATACGCCGGGAATTAGGGAAATAGCCCCCTTCGGCATAATGAAACAGGATCTTACTTATTATTTTATTGAATTCTCCGGTTTCCAAAAAAATTGTAAATTTAATACCTGTACTCATAGCCATGAACCCGGTTGTGCAGTCTGCGAGGCTGTTAAGAATGGAGATATTACAACTGAGCGGTATGAGAGTTATCTCAGAATTCTGGAAACAATAGAGGAAGATAGCCTGCTTTAATTGACTTAAATGTTTCAAAATTCTACATTTTATAATATTTTCCGGTGTGCATTATTTTTTAGTGTAATAAGCATTACATAAAATTTATACGGATTGTAAAACTTTTTTTTATAAATTATATTTAATAGTGGTAAATTAAATTCTATGACAGAAGACTTTATTTCTAGTGCGGTAACTTCTTTTTCTAATTTTTTATCAGAAAACAATATTAAGATTAAAGAGCTTAGTCCCTCAAATGTTCTTGTAAGCTATGCTATAGCTATTAATGATTTTTCTGTTTACGAAAGGATAAATCATTTAACTAAAAGCTATGAAAGATCTTTTTATTTTGAGAAACCCGAAGAAAAATTTCTTATTTTCGGCGCTGATGAAGCCCTGATAATTTCTGAAAACGGAGAGAGAAAATTTACTGCTATCGACAAAAAAATTAAAAATTTAAAAGAATTCTTTATTAATAATTGGGGAACACTTCCGGTAAAGAAGATACCTTTATTTCTTGGCGGAATGAAATTTATGACCGATCATAATGATAGTGATTGGCAAGACTATGACGATTCCACATGGTTCATTCCCGAAATTATGGTATTGAGCACGGAAGAAAATACGTATTTATTATTCAATTTTTATACTCAAGGGACTTTGGATAAAGAGATAGTAAAGAAATTCCGTGTAAAACTTGAAAAATTCCAAAAACAAGAGACTCCCAAAGAAAAATCAACAACACTAAAAATTTTAAGTAGTACCGGTGATACTCCAAAAGATAAAAAGAAATGGAAACAGCTTGTTGAAGAAGCGTTAGAGCAGATTTCCGAAAATCATATTGAAAAAGTTGTCCTTTCCAGGAAAGTCGAGTTGCTTTTATCATGTGAATTGAATTTTAATAGTACTATTGAAAAGCTAAGAAGTCATCACCCGAATTGCTCTATTTTTATTTATCACCATGGCAAGTCTTCATTTTTTGGCGCCACTCCTGAAATGCTTGCTAAATTTACAGGAAGCAAAGTCGAAATTGATGTGCTTGCCGGTTCAGCGCCGCGAGGTAGCACTATTGAGGAAGACAACACAATAGAAAAAGAACTTCTTGCTGATAACAAGAACCTGCATGAACATGATATTGTTACCTATTATATAAAAAGGGCATTAGCCGGCTCTACGGAAAATCTTGTTATTGAAAAACATTATTCAATTAAGAAGTTGGCAAATATTCAACATATCTGGTCAAAAATTTCGGCAATGCTTCTCTCTTCCGGTTCAATGATGATTTTATTAAAAGAATTGTATCCTACGCCTGCTATCTGCGGATTCCCCAAAGAGACTGCCTTACATTTTATAAAAAAGTCGGAAAATTACCGGCGAGGACTTTATTCAGGGATCATCGGATGGTTCAATTTAGAAGGAAATGGAGAATTTGTAGTTGCCCTTCGTTCTGCACTAACTGTCAATAATAAGATTATTGCTTTTGCCGGAAGCGGTATTGTGGATAATTCAAATCCTGAAAAAGAATACATGGAAACTGAATTAAAATTGAAAACTATACTGTCGTTATTCAATGACTAAAATAAAAATTAACCGGAATATACTTTTGACCGGGTCTTTTGTAAATGAACTTTCTGCACTCGGCGTTAAATATGTTTCGCTTTCGCCGGGTTCAAGAAATACACCATTAACTTTAGCCTTTGCAAATAATAAAAAAATAAAATCTTTTATTCATATTGATGAAAGAAGTAGCGGATTTTTTGCCCTTGGACTTGCTAAAGCATCAAATACTCCTGTTGCTGTAGTTTGTACTTCAGGTACAGCCACAGCGGAATTATACCCCGCAATTGTGGAAGCCTATCAACAAAGAGTCCCTTTAATTATTTGTACCGCCGACAGACCGCCTGAACTATTAAACCGGGGCGCTAATCAGACTATTAATCAAGATAATCTCTACAGAAATCATATTAGATGGTTTTATAACTCCGGCTTACCTGAACCCAATATAAAGAAAATCAGAAATCTTAAACTTGCAGCATGTAGTGCGGTTTATTACAGCACAATAAAATCCCGTGGACCGGTTCATTTAAATTTTCCTTTTAAAAAACCTTTTGAGCCTAAATCTTATACAGATGAAATTGATGAAAAAATATTAATTTTTGCCGAAGATACTTTATCAGTAAAAGAGAGACCTTGTACCTGTAATCATACTGATATAGTTAAAGAAAAATGGTTTTTAAATATTTTAAAATACTTTGAAAAACTTGAACGCGGATTGATTATAGTCGGACCAGATAATTATAATCCGGAATTTCTGAATAATTGCCAAATATTATCACAAAAGCTTTTGTACCCTATACTTGCCGATGGAACTTCCCAGTTAAGATTTGGGAATCATTGTAAAGAGAATATTATTACAAATTTTGATGCATTTCTTCGCCCGGGAAAATTTTCAACAACTCATCAGCCGGATATAATAATTCAATTCGGGAGGACAGTTACTTCAAAAGGGCTGGATACTTTTCTAAGTAACTGCACTGCGGCAAGATTTATGGTGAATGAGTTTGGTGATTGGTTTGACCCGGCAAATAAAGCATTAGCTGCATATGCCTGCGAACCTTATATTTTCTGCAAGGAGATGATAAAGTTAATTGACTCTCTACGTTTTACACGGGAAAATAGTTCCTGGCTCCAGGCTTTTAATTCGGAAGAAAAAACTTCTTCTAAACTTAAAACAAAAATCATCAATAATTCAAGTTTCCCAAATGAAAGCAGAATAGTAAATGAAATATTAAATGCCGTTCCGGATAAATGCCAAATTATGGTTTCCAACAGCATGCCGGTAAGGGATTTTGATTACTTTGCTTCATGCAGTGAAAAGGATATTATTGTTTATAGCAACAGAGGAGCGAGCGGAATTGATGGTATTACTTCCACTGCATTGGGAATTGCTGCTGCAAATAAAAAACCGACATTATTAATAACAGGTGATTTAGCTTTTTACTACGATCTTAATGGACTCCTAAGTGCGAAAAATTATAATATCCCCATTGTTATCGTTTTAATTAATAATAACGGCGGCGGAATTTTTGAAGTCCTTCCTATCTCAAACTACGGCAAAATTTTCAAAAAATATTTTCTTGTTGCTCATAACCTTGAATTTAAGAATTTCGTAAAGGCATTCAGCGGTAATTATAAATTGATCAAAAGCTGGAAAAATCTAAATTCTTCCCTGCGCTCAGCTTTTAAGTCAAAACGATTTTCCGTACTGGAAATTAAAACAAATGCTGCAGATTCATTTAAAACGAGAAGAAAGTTTTGGAAAGCTGCAGCAAATAATTCATAATTGTAACGCGAATTGCTCAATCGCATATTAATTTAACACAACAATTTGAGAATTAAACTTAACGATGTAACTCTTAATATTGAAGAATACGCACACAATTCTTCTGCAAAAGACTATATTTTTTTTCTTCACGGCTTTACAGGTTCAGTAAATGACTGGAATGAAATAATCCCATCACTAAGACAAAACTTTCATATTATTGCAATAGATTTAATAGGACATGGCAAAAGCGATTCGCCGGAAGACTTATCTTACTATCCTGCTGAATCGGTCATAGAACAAATACATCAGACAATATTATATTTTACAAATAACCCGGTTATTATTGTTGGGTATTCTATGGGCGGAAGAGCAGCTTTATGTTTTGCTTCAAAGTATCCGCAAATGTTAAAGGGATTGATTCTTGAAAGTGCAAGCGCCGGAATTATTGAAGAGAATATACGAAGAGAACGAACAGAAAATGATGAAAAGCTTGCTGAATTTATTGAGACACATCCCCTGGAAGAGTTCGTTGATTATTGGATAAATATCAGTCTGTTTAATTCACAAAAAAATATTTCTGAAGAAAAGTTAGAAAAAATAAAAAAATTAAAATTAAAAAATTCTAAAACCGGCCTGGCAAACAGTTTGCGGGGTTTCAGTACAGGAAAGATGCCGTCTCTTTTTAATGATATTAGAAAAGTAATCGCAAAAACACTTTTAGTATCAGGTGAGCATGATTTAAAATATACCGGCATTAATGCCGAATTAGTAAAAATTTTCCCCGCTGCAAACCACATAATTATAAAGAATGCCGGGCATAATGTTCATCTTGAACAGCCTTCTTCATTTATTAATGTGATAAATGACTTTCTCAATAGATTCTAAGTTTACTATTTTTTTGATACTTTTGTAAGCTTTGTTATTAAAACCTTAGGTGAAGCATGAATTTTAATTGGGAAAAAGTAAAAGATTATACGGATATCATCTATGAAAAGATGGATGGTATTGCAAAAATTACTATTAACAGACCTGAAATTAGGAATGCCTTTCGCCCCGAAACTGTGAAGGAAATGTATGATGCATTTTCAAATGCACGCGAAGATCAATCAATTGGAGTAATATTGCTAACCGGGAAAGGGCCCGCAAAAGACGGTATATATGCTTTTTGTTCCGGCGGCGACCAGAGAATTCGCGGAGATAAAGGATATGTAGGTAAAGACGGCGTACCAAGATTGAATGTACTCGATCTTCAAAAATTAATTAGAAGCATACCTAAACCGGTTATTGCGCTTGTCGCCGGTTATGCAATCGGCGGCGGACATGTTCTGCATGTTGTATGCGATTTAACTATTGCCGCTGAAAATGCAATCTTTGGGCAAACAGGGCCAAAAGTCGGAAGTTTTGACGGTGGTTTTGGCGCCAGTTATCTTGCAAGACTAGTCGGCCAAAAGAAAGCCCGCGAAATATGGTACTTATGCAGGCAGTACAATGCACATGAAGCTTTGGAAATGGGATTAATAAATAAAATTGTCCCTGTTGAAGAACTTGAAGAAGAAGGCGTAAATTGGGCAAAGAAAATTTTAGAGCACAGTCCTATGGCAATTCGTTTGCTTAAGTCTTCTTTTAACGCAGAGCTTGATGGTCAGACTGGAATACAGGAACTGGCTGGTAATGCAACCTTGCTTTATTATATGAGCGAAGAAGCCCAGGAAGGAAAGAATGCTTATCTTGAGAAACGGAAACCGGAGTTCGATAAATTCCCAAAACTTCCTTAATATCTTTTTGAATCATTAAATAAAACGTGTTATTTGATTTTTCCGGATTGATGTCTTTGCATTATGTTGTAACAAGCAACGGATTATATTTTAATTCTGAACAACGAATTAATTAAAGCTGATTATACTCTTTATAAGATAAATTATTAGAATAAATAATAGTGTTAATGGAAAAAACTTTACAAAGCAATAGGCAATTAGTTACAAGAAAATTTAAAAGCTGGATTATTGCCGGCAGACCTAAAACACTTCTTGCAGCAATTGTTCCGGTAGTAGTTGGCTCCGCTCTTGCAATAAACAAAGGAAAATTTGTTTTATTATTTTCGGTAATTGCGCTCCTTTGCTCTCTATTAATCCAGGTTGGTACAAATTTCACAAACGATCTTTATGACTTTCTTAAAGGAGCCGACAGCGAAGATAGAAAAGGACCGCTTAGAGTCTTAGCCGCCGGTTTAATTTCGGTAAAAGAAATGAAAATCGGAGTTGTTTTTATATTCTCTGCAGCTTTTATTCTTGGACTAATTTTAGTTTATGAAGCGGGTCCGGTTATTTTAGTTATCGGTATCTTATCAATAATTGCAGGTATAACATATACAGCTGGCCCCTTCCCGTTAGCTTATAACGGGCTTGGTGATATTTTTGTATTCATGTTTTTTGGTATAGCAGGAACTACCGGAACTTATTACATTCAGGTTAAAGAGTTTTCAATGGTTTCTTTTTTAACATCAATACCGGTGGGTGCTTTGATTACCGATATACTTGTCGTTAACAATTACAGGGATATAGAAGAAGATAAAGCTGCAGGTAAGAGAACTCTGGCAGTTATTTTTGGTAAAGATTTTACCAGATTTCAATTTATTTTTTTAATATTAACTTCCTTTGCAATCCCTGCTGTTCTATATTTCTTCTTTGACTTCAAATACTGGATCTTACTTCCGTATTTAACTTTTCCAATTGCGTATAAGCTTATAATTATGCTTTATACTATTGAAGGATTTCAATTAAATAAAACATTGGAACTTACTGCAAAACTTTCCGCACTATACGGATTTCTTTTCGCTGCAGGGTTAATATTATGAAAAATATTGACTTAACATATTCCTCTTATAAGCTGAAGTTGAGCAAGCCTTTTGAAACTTCTAAAGGAATAATAGATGAAAGAAAAGGTTTCCTGATATTCTTGAAAAGCGATTCCGGCAAAACCGGGGTTGGTGATGCTGCGCCATTCCCTGAATTCGGCTCTGAAACCTACTGTAATGCAGAGGATGAGTTAAAGAAGCTTAAGTTAAATCTTAAAATGAATCTTCAGGATATTGAAAGAAGTATAGAGGAAAGCTTATATACTCTTGATAAATTTCCTGCATTGCATCATGGTTTTGAACAAGCTTTAATAACCCTTGTAAGCAAAGAGAATAATCTTTCCGTTAACGAAATTCTTAACGAATCTTCAAAGAAAGGAATTAAAGTTAATGCGGTTATAGGATTCTTACCGCCGGAAGAATCAGCGAAAGAAGCTGAAAGACTTATCCGGAAGGGATATTCAACATTAAAAATAAAAGCAGGCAGGGAAAAATTTGGAGATGACTTAAAATGTATATTAGCTGTTAGAAAAGCCGCCGGGAGTAAAATAAATTTAAGAATTGATGCAAACGGTAAGTGGGAATTAAAAGAAGCAATTGATAACTTGAAAGCGTTGGAACCGTTTGATTTAGAGTATGCAGAACAGCCGGTAAACGGTCTGGCTAACTTTATCGAACTGAAAAGGAAAAGTGCAGTTCCTCTTGCTGTTGATGAATCACTAAGAACGATAAAAGATGCAGCGGAATATATTCAATACAAAGCAGCAGCGGTTCTCGTCCTAAAGCCTATGATGCTTGGCGGAATTATCCCTGTACTGAAAATAAAAAACCTTGCTGAACAAAACGGCTTTAAGGTAGTAATAACTTCCTCTTTCGAATCAGTTGTCGGCAGAGCGATGGCTGTTTTTGCTGCTTCAACTGTGAAAGAAGAATTAGCTCATGGCTTAGCAACAGGAAAATATTTTGAAAAGGATTTATTTACTGACCCCTACCCGGTGAAGAATGGAATTATTTCTCTTGAAACGAAATAGGTTCTGACGGAACATATTATGGAACTTATTGATTCATTATTAAAGCCCAAATGCAGTCTCAACGCTTTTTCAACAAGAGAAAACTCTACTGCAATTATAACTCCTGATTCCGTACTTACTTACAAACAGCTTGATGAAAAAATTTCTTCAACCATGCAATCATTGCATAAGCTTGGCATAAAAAGATGGAGTAAAGTAGCAATCCTTAGCGAAAACAACACAGAGTATGTCATCCTCATTCTTGCTTTGTGGAAGATGGGGGCTATACCCGTTCCGTTAAATATACGCCTTCTTTCTAATGAACTCGAAGAATTGGTTTTATTTGCCGGATGCAATTGTCTGTTTACCGTCAAATTAGATGAAAAAATAAAAAGCATCCCCGGCATAAATGTATACAGATTTCCGCTGGAAGAAGAAAAGGCTGATAAATATTTAATATATGAGAATAATACTTCCGATTCACCCGATAAATTTAAAATGCGCAATCCTGCTTTAATAATTTTCACTTCGGGCTCAACCGGCAAGCCAAAAGGAGTAGTACTTTCATTCAACAATTTATTTTACAGCGCATTCAACGGAAATAAATTATTTAAGCATCAAAAAGACGACAGGTGGCTTGCAAGTCTGCCGTTTTACCATATCGGCGGATTCTCAATTATTACAAGAAATTTCTTTTACGGCACAACTTTAATTATCCCGCAGTCATTAACGACAGATGATATAATTTATGCAATTGAAAATTTAAAGCCCACATTGGCTTCTTTTGTAACGACTCAATTGCAAAGGCTAATGGAAGCCGAATGCAAGCCTAATCCTGAGCTGAGGCATATTTTATTGGGCGGCGGATTTACTGAAGCAGCATTAGTTAGTGAAGCCTTAGAAAAAGGCTGGAACGTTTCGAAATCTTACGGCACTTCGGAAACTGCTTCATTCGTTACAGCGCTTACTGCTGAAGAATTTAGAGATAAACCTCTTTCTGCCGGTAAAGCAATTTCGCCGAATCAAATTTTAATTGTTGATGATGATAAAAATATTCTGCCCAATGAAAAAGTCGGAGAAATTGCTGTTAAAGCACAATCTGTTGCAAAAGCCTATCTTAATAATGAAGATGAGAACAAGAAAAAATTCTCCGGAAATACTTTTTATTCGGGCGATTACGGATATCTTGATAAGGATGGATTTCTTTTTGTTGAAGCAAGACGGGAAGATTTAATTGTTTCAGGCGGAGAAAATATAATTCCTTTTGAAGTGGAGGCTGAGATTCTTAAATATCCCGGCGTAAAGGAAGTTTGTGCATTTGGACTAAACGACAAGGAATGGGGACATATAGTCGCAGTAGCAATTGCATCTGAAAATATTATTACTGTTGAAAGGCTAAAGAAATTTCTAAAAGATAAACTGCCGTCTTTCAAGCATCCGGGGAAAATTTTTATTTTAGATGAGCTGCCAAAGACGGAATTGGGAAAAATTCAGAGAGGTAAGATTATGGAGAGATTTAATAATTGAAAGTTGAAAAGATTTAAATATTCTAATCGTTTTCCTCTTTGCTTAAATAATATTTTTTCAGACCGGCTCTGACATTCTTTTTTATTTTCTGCTTTTTCCATGTAGATTTATCCACAAAGATATGTACTGTCTTTACAGCTGTGCATTTCTCCCCTGCTTCATTTTTTAATTCATACTCCAGTTCGAATGAAGATGATTTTAATTTTGAAACTTTCACTTCAACCGAAATTGTTTCACCATACTTCATCGGCTTATGATAATGTGCTTCGCTGTTGAGGATAGGAACTACATATTCCTCATTGTCCCAATAATTCTCTTCTAATCTAAAGCCCGAGATTAAATCTTCATAAGCTGAATGACAGAGTTCATAAACTCTTCCGTAAAATAGAATGCCTGCCGGATCGCAGTCATAAAAATTTATTCTCTTTTTTGTCTTGAACATTTATTTAACTATAAGACTGTTTTCTTTTTCCAATAAAATCTTTGGGATTACTTTTTGGATTTCTTGAGTAAGAGCTTCAACAAAATGCTTCTTCAAGAGCGTTTTGCTATAAATAAGCCCAATCTCCCTTTTAGGAACGGGTGGATTAAATTCACGAACAAGAGATAACTGCTCTTTGCTTTGAATATCTTTTACAGCCAGATACGGAAGTAAAGTTATTCCGAAGTTCTGCTCAACTAATTTCTTCAGTGTATCTATCGTTCCGCTTTCAAAAAGGACTTTCCTTTCATTTTCACGCCATTCTTTTTCCGAAGTTCTACATAATTTAAGTGCTTGCCCTCTCAGGCAGTGTCCCTCTTTAAGAAGGAGCAAATCATCCCGTGAAAGGCTGTCAACATCGATTTTTTCTAAGTTGAACAGCGGATGCTTTTTATGTATATAAGCTACAAAAGGCTCATAGTACAATGTTTGTTCTATAAAATCCGGAATATTAACAGGAAGAGCAAGAATGCCGACATCAATCAGGTCTTTATGAAGCGCACGGAGAATTTCTTTCGTGGTTATTTCATCAATAATAATTTCTATACCGGGATACTTTTCAACGAAAGGCCTAAGAAATAGCGGGATTAAATACGGCGCTATTGTAGGAATTATTCCTATTTTCAATGTACCGTTATATGTACCGGTTTCAGAATCAATAATATTCTGCAGCCGTTCGGATTCCTGAAGAATTATTTTTGCCTGTTTGATAACCTTGGCGCCGATATCCGTTGGGACAACCGGCTGTTTAGAGCGGTCAAAAATAAATATCCCCAGTTCTTCTTCAAGCTTTTGAATCTGCATGCTTAAAGTAGGCTGGGTAACAAAGCAATGATTTGCCGCTGTTCCGAAATGCCTGAATGAATCCAGGGCAACAATATAATATAGCTGTGCTAATGTCATAAGATTTCTTTTATAAATATAATTAAAGTAACCTGGAATTGAAATAAAAATGATTGCAGCGCTGTTGCGGGCGGGTTGGAATTATAATTTTGTGTTGTCAGGATTTTAGGACATTTGGTACTTTTTACCGCCATTAGGAAGAAAGCGGCTGACGTAAGGAGAATGCCCTGCATTAAAAACTTTGTTTAACATAACACAATTCAAACAAGCATTCCAATCAATAATATCTATCTCACAATAGCTATAATCTATTTGAACACCAATTTATCGTAATATACATTTGAGCAATCAAATAATAGAATATATTCACTAATAAAATAAAAAGGATTTATATATGAGCAGTATCTTATCAATAGGGACAAAATTCCCGGAATTCAAGAAAACTTCAGTAATATCCACAGAAAAAGGTAAAGAATTTACCGAAATTACTTCACAGGATCATATTAAATCCGGGAAATGGCTGGTAATGTTTTGGTATCCGAAAGATTTTACTTTTGTATGTCCGACGGAAATTGCCGAGTTCAATAAAAATTATGAAGAATTCCGCGACCGGGATGCTGATCTTATTGGCGCATCTACCGATTCCGAATTCGTTCATCTTGCGTGGAGAAAAGATCACAAAGATCTTAAAGATTTGAAGTTCCCTTTGTTAGCAGATACTTCAAAATCTCTTGGTGAATCACTCGGTATTCTTGAAGTAAATGAAAAAGTTGCTTACAGGGTAACTTATATAGTTGATCCTGATGGAATCATCCGCTGGGTAAGCGCTAATGATTTGAGTGTCGGTAGAAATGTTAAAGAAGTATTAAGAGTACTTGATGCATTACAGACAGATGAACTCTGCCCTTGCAATTGGGAAAAGGGGCAGGAAACTTTAAAAGTTACTTAATTATATGGTTAGTTAAAAAATACAATTTAATCCTTTTCATAACTTATCCTCCCCCCCCTTCTCCTTTCCGCCTCAGGCGGGAAGGAAGAAGATTTGGGGGTAAGGTAAGTACAAAAAACAAAGGAAATACTTATGTCGCTTACAGAAACTAAAATAGATTTATTAAAAGACCTTGGTCTTGATGAAAATAATATACTACCGAACCTTGAAACAATGGCTGACGGAGAAACAAAGTTTTTAAGAGATTTAAGAATAAATCTTAAAAACATATTGGGTTCGGAAAATTTTAACATAAAAGAAGCATATTTAATAGCTTTAGCAGTATCCGCAAATGAAGGCAACAAAATTCTAACAAATGCTTTTATAAATCATGCAAAGCTTAATAGTGCGAACGAAAGTGAAATTGCAGAAGCAATTGCATGCGCATCGCAGTTGGCATCGAATAATGTTTTTTACAGATTTAAGCATTTTATTAAAGGCAGCAACGAAAATTACCAGGCTATGCCGGCGGGAATAAAGATGAATATAATGATGAATCCTGTTTTGGGAAAAGAATTGTTTGAGTTAATAAGCCTTGCAGTTTCTGCCGTAAACGGATGCGAGTCTTGCGTAAACTCACACGAAGAATCAGTAAGAAAACTCGGCGCCTCCGAAGCCAGAATATTTGATGCAATCCGTCTTGCGAGCGTAGTAAGAGGATTATGCGTTGCGGTGAATTAAGATATTTCTTAAGTGCGAAGAAAAGAATAGTTAATTTAATTATTCATGGACAAAAATCAGTAAGAGACTTTTGGAATAATCAGGGTTGTTAATTTTTAATCATTTTAAATTAAACCTCCAGGGTTTGGCTTCAACCTTGGAGGTTTTTTTAAAGTACAAATTATTAATTTTATTTACGCAACATTTTCTTCAACAACAACTTCTTTAGTTAAAAAGTTATGCACTGCAGATGCGCATTTTCTTCCTTCTGCTATTGCCCAAACGATTAAAGACTGTCCGCGTCTCATATCACCGCAGGCAAATACTTTATCTACGCTGGTTACATGTGCATTCTCACAATCTCCGAATTCAGCTTTTACATTACCGCGCTGATCAAGCTCAAGCCCGATGCCCTTTAGCTGGTTAATCATTCCGTCATGCAAAGGATGAACAAATCCCGCAGCAATAAGCACAAGGTCAGCCTTAAGCTCAAATTCGCTTCCCGGAATGTCTACTAATTTCTCTTTCTCAAATTTTACTTCATTGCACAAGAGTGATGTAATTTCGCCATTCTCATTGCCGCTAAATAACTTCGTATTTACACTCCACTTCCTTCCTCCACCTTCTTCCTGGCTTGAAGATGTTCTAAGTATAGTGGGCCAGAAAGGCCAGGGAGCATAGTCGGGCCGGTCTACCGGGGGCATGGGTAAAAGCTCGATCTGCGTAACAGATTTTGCTCCCTGCCTGTTTGATGTACCAACACAATCCGAACCTGTATCTCCTCCGCCTATTATAACAACATCTTTGCCGGTTGCCAGTATCTGATTGGGAACTACATCGCCTGCATCTGCTTTATTCTGCAATGGTAAAAATTCCATAGCAAAATAAATTCCTTTCAATTCCCTGCCCGGGATGGAAATATCTCTCGGTTTTTCAGAGCCGCCGGCTAATATTACCGCATCAAAATTTTCAACCAGTTCAAGAGCAGAAATATCAACACCGACGTTTATATTTGTTTTAAATTCCACACCTTCAAATTTCATCTGCTCAATACGGCGGTCTATAATATGCTTTTCCATTTTAAAATCTGGAATTCCATATCTAAGAAGTCCGCCAAGCCTGTCATTCTTTTCAAATACAATAACAGTATGCCCTGCTCGGCAAAGCTGCTCTGCAGCCGCAAGACCGGAAGGACCTGAGCCAACTATTGCAACCTTTTTGCCCGTCAAAACAAAAGGCATTCTCGGCTTTACCCAGCCTTCTTCCCATCCCTTATCAATAATAGTCCGCTCAATATATTTAATAGTAACTGGGTCTGCATGAATTCCAAGAGTACATGCCGTTTCACATGGAGCAGGACATAATCTGCCTGTAAATTCCGGAAAGTTATTAGTTGATAATAGATTGTCAAGAGCTTCTTTCCAAAGTCCTTTATAAACAAGATCATTCCATTCGGGAATATAATTCTGCACCGGGCAGCCTGTATCGCCGTGACAAAAAGGAATACCGCAATCCATACACCGTGCACCCTGTATTTTTGCATCTGCACGGTGAAAACGTTTGTCGAATTCTTTAAAATGTTTTACGCGTGTTTCAGGCGTTTCATGATCTAAAGAAGCTCTTTTATATTCTTTAAATCCCGTCGGCTTACCCATTTACTACCTCCGTTTCCTCTGATTCTTTTTTCATATGTGCTGCGGCTTTCTGTTCCTCTGCCAATTTTGCAAGCGCTTTCCTGTATTCTTCGGGGATAATCTTCCAGAAATTATCTTTTTCATGGCTCCAATTGTCGAGAATAAACTTTGCTCTTTTTGAAGCGGTATATTCAAAATGCTTTTGTACCATTTCATGTAATTCGGCAATATCTTCATCATAAATAAGATACTCAACATCAACCATGCCATGGTTAATATATTTTTCTGCGTCCTTATTCGGGTCCCATACATAAGCAACGCCGCCTGACATACCTGCCGCAAAATTGCGTCCTATTCTTCCCAGTACTGCAACTCTTCCGCCGGTCATATATTCGCAGCCGTGATCTCCTACACCTTCAATAACGGCAATAGCTCCGGAATTTCTAACTGCAAATCTTTCACCTGAAACTCCGTTTATATATGCTTCTCCGCTTGTAGCGCCGTATAAGCAGGTGTTGCCGATTATAATGTTCTCTGCCGGATCAAACGTAACTTCCGGCGGAACCTTTACAATTAACCTGCCGCCGGATAATCCCTTACCTGTGTAATCATTAGATTCACCGGTCAGGTTCATTTCTATGCCGCGCGCTAAAAATGTT
>PLNZ01000054.1 GCA_003142915.1 Ignavibacteriales bacterium
GACCCCTTGAGTCGACACGGGCTGAAGGTAACACTTCTTTAAGTTCCCCTCATACACTCTGACCCTGAAACCGCGATCAGGTAATTTCCTGACACGAATTCAAGTTAATAATTTTTTTAGGGGGTAGTTTTTTTAGTCCTTATAGGCCGAAGCAGGAAACATAACCTGAATGTTTTGTTTTGCTATCTTATAGCGTATTCAAAAAACAAAACAATACATGCAACACAATTTTTTTCAGAAAAACTATATTAATTCAGTTTTATTTTAAAAACCAACTTTTAACGGGTTAATCTTTCTGAAAAGTGAACATATAACTGACCCGAATTACTTTACAACTCGCCATTATTCTCATAAAAATATGGTTCGGATGCTACTTGCAGAATTAATCTGTATTTGTTGAATTAGTAATCTCTAATATCTAAATATTATCTGGAACGCATATCTCTGTACCATTGAATCTCTGAATATAAGCCCGCTGTCACTGCTATTAAAAAGACCGGTTGGTACTATTCGATAGTCCAAAAAATTATACGGATTTATAAAAAATGCAAAACCAAGAGTAGACCTTCCGAAATCAAAGTAAATAGAAGGTCTTATAGAAAAAGGGATGATTGAGATAATCCCCATTCCATTTTGATTAAACACACCTTGGTCTAAAATGCCCACAGCACCGCCAAGATCGATTAAGCCTAATTGTAATCTAGGAACAATCGCAATACCGTTCTGAAGAATCAAAGTATAATCAATAGCAATATCCATTGAGAAAAAATCAATAGTAGCAGTATAATATTTAAGATTTGTCGAACTGTAATTTGTAACGATTGAATCAGTTGTTCCCGAACCGATACCTGCACCGATTCTAAAAGCACCACGCAATGAGATATTCACCTCATTGCTGGAATTGACTAGTATTGAGGCTAAATTGGCTATTCCATATTCACGAGAATACATTATTCCATCCTGCCTGAATTGGTAACCTCCTCTATAATCAGGAAGTGTCAAATATGTTGTTAAATAATCGAACGTTGACTGAGCATTTTTTCTGGAATATACTTCATAATTTCCCCAGGCACTTGTCTGTCCGAAATTAATTGAATTAAGTTCAATAAATAATAGTAATATAAAAATGAATTTAACAGGATAAGATTTATTCATTTAATCACTCCTTTAATAATTATGAATAAAATTTTTGCATTGACTTATTTATGAATNNAAGAAATAACACCGTATTGAGGAGTTTGATTAGTGGGACTGTTATTTATAACAGCGTCTTTAATATTATAGTACAAATTTTCAGCGGGCATATATTGATTTTTATTTTCAGTTAGTCTTTGAATTAAATAGCTTATGAAAACACTTTCGTCGGTAACAGCTGTTAAGGTACCGCTGGTCATGGCAGAGCGGCTGGGTGTATCATACATCTTCTTTATAGATATTGGAGCATTTATTAATACCTCCCTTGACTTAAATATTGCGCCGCCAAAGCATGCGTCGGCAATAAGTAGTGTATGCTTCGATTTTATGCCCCTAATATAATCGCGTATATTTCCATTAGACAGCCATTCAGATTTATCATTGGACGTAGCATTACTAGGCAACCAAAATCCTTCCTCCTGATCAGCTTCCCATACTCCGTGTCCGGCATAAAAAATAAGAAGATTATCGACATTAGTTACTTTTTTTGAAAGGTTATCAAGTGTCTTAATTATTTTTGCCCGGTCAGGATTTTCAAGTAATATTACATCTGACTTATTAAATGTGTAATAATCTAGAAGTGTCTTTTCCAATTTTTTTGCGTCTTTAACCGGAAATTCGAGATCAGGGATATTGATATCATGGTAGTTTTGATTTGCAATAATTAAAGCATAATATTTACCGGTTATTACACTATCCTGTAATGAAATTTTATCGTTCTCTACTATAAATGTTTTGAGAGAAACATTTCCAAATTTATCAATAGCCTTAAAATGTAGTTCTCCCGGAAAAGTGTTAAAACTTAGGATAAATTCGTTTTTAGAATTTAGAGAAATGGAACTATCATTAACCCAGGCTCCGTATAACGGGGAATCATCATAAATATTACCATGAATTTTTATTGAGTCGCTTTTCTCGGAAGCACGTACAACATTTATCCCCCGTCCTGTGATAGATGAATCGATATTGATTGTTGGAGGTGTAATATCAGCATCTTTGTCTTGAAATATTTTTACTTCCTTTTTTGTTATATTACCTTGCTTATCAGCAGCCGTAATAACAATATCATTAAGTCCATGTTTTAAATTGACGTATGCAATAAATTTATCATTATTATAAGAGTCCGGAGGTATTTCGTTAATTAAAAGCCGTTCTACCTTAACATTATCAGTGGCTTTACCCTCAATTATTGCAGTACTGTCTCGTTGGTAAACAGGAAGTCCATTTATAATGTTCGGTAAAGGTAGAGAAATAGTCAATTCAGGGGGTATAGTATCCGGCGGAGCAAACTGTAAATTTAGCGATGTTCTGTTACTTTTTATATTAAATGTTTGAGCCATTCCTGCCTGGAAGATTAACAATATCAAATTGATGAAGATAATCTTTTTCATTTCAATAACCTTTTAATTAATTAATTTATTAACCACCAAACACAATCTTAAAGTATACCTGAAAATAAGTTCAAAATAAAACTTTAATCTTTCACAGAACGAGCAACTCTGAATCCTATGTCCATGCGTTGACCGTAGGGATAATAAAAGCTTCTAACGGTAGTT
>PLNZ01000283.1:0-241 GCA_003142915.1 Ignavibacteriales bacterium
TAATATAATTGCCATTTACCATTTGAGAAGTTCAGACAGAAATAACATAGATTCTAACCCCATCAACAATAAAATTATGTTCTTAAAAACTGACTTATAAAACTTTTTTCATTACTTTTATCTAATAGATTCAACAAAATTATTTTTCAGGTAATATTATGCGTAAAGTATTATACCCAGGAACTTTCGACCCGGTAACCAACGGACATATTGATATAATCAAACGCGCCGGGGAATTATT
>PLNZ01000283.1:252-7665 GCA_003142915.1 Ignavibacteriales bacterium
ATGAACCGGAAGCTTGCCGACGATCTTACGACAATTTTTCTTATGCCGAATGAAAAATATACTTACCTTAATTCTTCCATAGTGCGAAACTTAGCAAGTTTAAACAGCGATGTTAGTGAATTTGTTCCGCCGGCAGTGGTGGAAAAACTTAAATTAAAATTTACAAAATAGGAACTTTATGCCCGGTCAAGGCTCTACAGGAAATATAATTGCCGCATTAGCCAGCTTCTTTATTCCCGGACTCGGGCAATTGTTGCAAGGGAGGGTTATTAAAGCTTTAATCATGGTTATCCTTGCAGGTATAATGTGGTTTTTTCTACTTGGCTGGCTTATTCACTTATGGTCTGTAATTGATGCAGCAAGGTACAGGGGAAATTGAATTATCTTTTTATCAGGCAAATGACCGATTCGCCAAACGCACATGACGGGTCGAACAAATCTGCTCGACATACAAAAGAATTGAAATTTCTAAAAACAATTCTGTAAAAGCCTTTAACATTATTGCATAATTATAAATTCTATGTGTGATTTACCCAATTAATTCCATTTTCCTCTTACCGGTTCTGCATAATTTAAAATTTTATTTGCTAATTTTACCCATAAAATTTTTCTGCATTCCGTTAGAGCGGTACATACCTTTAGTAACAAACCGAAATAATAACGGCGAACTGGTTAAAAATCAAGAGGGAAATTTTATGTATAAACGGATATTGAAAATAAGATAAGGATGCAATAGGTTGAACGGATACTCTGAATTGATTTCGTCTATTGAAGAAAGTAGAACAATGGCAATTTCTTCCCTTGTGAAAAAATTACAGTCGGAAGGTAAAAATGTACTAAGTTTCAGCGCCGGAGAGCCGGATTTTCCAACCCCGGAATTTATAAAACAGGCGGCGATAAAAGCTATCAACGAAAATTTCACACGCTATACTGCTAATGAAGGATATGCTCCTTTGATAAATGCGATAATCCAAAAATTTGCAAAAGAAAATAATCTTGAATTTAAACCACAAAATATTTTAGTATCTGCAGGCGCTAAACATTCTATATATAATTTAATTATGGCGCTTTGCAATCCAGGTGATGAAGTTATTTTTCAGTCGCCGTACTGGGTAAGCTACCCTGAGATGGTAAAGCTTGCACAAAGCACACCGGTAATTATTGATGCGGAAGTTGAACAGGAATATAAGGTTTCACCGGCACAGCTTGAAAAAGTAATTACTCCAAAAACGAAAATATTTTTATTTAACACTCCTTCCAATCCTACAGGGTCGGTGTATAGCAAGGAGGAAATTCTTGCGCTGGCAGAAGTTTTAAAAAATAAAGAGCATATCTACATCGTTTCCGATGAAATTTATGAGAAAATAGTTTTTGACGGTGAAGAGCATTTCAGCATAGGCAGTATTGATTATCTGAAAGACAGAACGATTACCATTAACGGCGTAAGCAAGGCTTATGCAATGACGGGCTGGCGTATCGGTTATGCAGCAGGCGATGCAGGAATTATTAAGCTCGCAAGAAATCTGCAAAGCCATTCCACTTCAAATGCTGCATCAATTTCACAGGCAGCGGCTCTTGCTGCTTTAACGCAGGAGTCAGATGAAATTGAAGATATGATTAAAAAGTTTAAGGAAAGAAGAGATTTTATTTACGAAGCCCTGAATAAAGTTAAAGGAGTTAAATGTCCTCTGCCTAAGGGTGCATTCTATGTATTCTATGATGTGAGCAGCTATTACGGAACAAAAGTTAACGGCTATAATATTAATGACTCATCCTCATTTTGCAATTACTTGTTGACTGAAGAAAGCGTCGGATTGGTACCGGGTGTAGCTTTTGGAAACGACAAGTGCGTAAGGATGTCATATGCATGTTCATTTGAGGACCTAACAGACGGATTGGAAAGAATAACCCGCGCTCTTTCAAAACTTAATTAATTTTTGGAGGGCGATCAGGCTGATCACACTGCATTGATTATCCTTTTATGTAAAGTTGAAGTGTTTTGTAAACCTCTTCGACGGGCATTTCTTCGCCCGTCCACAGTTCAAATGATTTAGCCGCCTGATGCACAAGCATTTTTAATCCGTCAAGTATGGTTGCGCCTTCTAAAGCGGCTATTTTTAAAAGCTGCGTCTGCAAAGGATTGTAAACAAGATCAAAAACAATCTGCTCTTTTGTAAATGAATGGTTCAGACTTGTAATTGTATCATCCGATTCAGGGAACATGCCCACCGATGTTGCGTTTATTATAAGCTTTGAGTTTCTGAATATATCAATCAAATCAGGCGGGAAAAGCTCTCTTGTTTTGAATGAGTCATATTTCATTTTATCGCAGAAATAGTGTTTCAGAGTTTCTGCACGCTGTTCCGTCCTATTAATAAGAAAAATAGTTGACGGCTTAAAATAGCGGATCAGTGTATAGATAACAGCACGTGCTGCTCCCCCGGCACCTACTACACTTACTTCATTGCCGGTTATTTCTTCTTTAAATGGAAGCAACGTTTCATAAACACCGTTTACATCGGTGTTATACCCGCTCAGTTTACCTAGATCGTTAACAACGGTATTAACTGCGCCTATTATTGAAGCTTCTTCAGAAACACTATTCATATATTGAATAATATTTTCTTTATGCGGAATAGTAATATTAAATCCTTTTATTCCAAGCCCAATCATTCCTTTAAGCGCAGTTTTTAAGCTTGAAGTGAGAACATCAAATGGCAGAAAAATATAATCAAGCCCCTTTAATTGGAAAGTCATATTATGAATTAAAGGCGAATAAGAGTGCTTTATTGGATGTCCCAAAAGCCCTGTTAATTTTGTATTCAGATGATAAGAATCTTTCATTTCCGCTAAAACGTAATTAATAAATGTATAATAAATCTCAAACCCACCTCCCACATTTTGGCAATGCCGAGAGGAGACAACCTACACCCAAGGCTTCACATATAGTGGCAATACCAAGAGGGAATTTTTTAGCCACTATAAGGATTTAAGAACTTTACAACTCCCCAAGAAGTTTCTTGAAAAGTTTTGAAGACTTTATTTCCGGGTACTCTTTGGCAAACTCAGTTCTGATAGACGGGTCAAGAGCAAAAGCAGATTTAAGACAGTCAACCGCTTCTTGAGTTCTGCTGAGTATAAAATTAATTTTTGCTTTACCGTAATATGATGAAGCATCCTGGGGATTAATTCTTATGCACTCGCTGTAAGCATGTAAAGCTTCAAGCCAGTCGCCAAGCTCAAACAGAGTCTCGGCAAGATAAAACCAAATTTCGTAGTCGTCCCTTTCAAGGTTAAGCGCTTCTCTATAACTTGTAACCGCATCTTTTAGTTGTCCAAGGGAATATTCTAAATCGGCTTTTGCATACCAAGCTTCCGCATTATCCTGCGATAATGTTATCGCCTTATTAAAATCTTTAAGTGCAAGATGATACTTACCGTTTGAATCATAACAAAAGCCTCTTGCAAGATAAGCCTCATAATACTGATCGTTAATCTTTATCGCTTCGGAATAATATTTTACAGCGCTTGCTATATCGCCCATCTCCTCATAGATGTTTGCAATATTGTACGACGAAGCTTCATCATACCTGTCAATTTCAAGAGACTGCTTAAAGCTTTCAATGGCACTTTCCAGTCTGCCCAAATCCGCCAGTGCATTTCCTTTATTGAACCATGCACTTGAAAAATCCTCTTTAATAGCAATAGCAAGGTCATAACTCTCAATTGCTTTTTCAAGTTTATTCATTTTTACAAGAACAATACCGCGGTTATACCATCCGCTTGCATTGTATGGCTCGAAATCCAAAAATTTATCATACTCTTCCAGAGCTTTTGGAAGGTCAGGTAAATTTTCATAGCAAAATCCAAGCTCATAATACGCTTCAATAAATTCCGGTTCTATTTCAATAACTCTCTTTAAATAGCCGACAGCTTTTTCAAATTCTTCCTGCCGCTGGTATAATGTTCCCAGCCCAAACATTGCATCGTCATTTTTAGGATCAACATTTAGAACAGACTCCAGAGAACTTTTTGCATCGTCAATCAAACCAAGATTTTCTTCTGCAGCCGCTCTGTTAATTATGGTTTCCAAATCGCCGGGGTTTAATGACAATGACCTACTAAAACATAAGATGGATTCTTCAAAATTTCCAATTGCATTTTCAAGTGAACCTTTTCTTAGCCAGTACTCGGAGTTATATGGGAAAGCCTCAAGCAAAAGATTTATAAAATAAAAGCCGTCCTGAAATCTTTCGCTTTCCAAACAAACTTGTACAATTTCTTCGATGGATTCAATACAACCGTAGATACCACACTCGGATATTAATCCCTTATTTCTATTTATTTCATCATCGAGATTTTTCTCTTCTTCATAAGAATATTCATCATCGTCAAAATCTGAGTTCAAGATTGACATTTTCTCTCCTAAGCAATGAAATGTATACAAAAAATGTATAACTAATAAAATCTAAAATCAAGTTGATTTTAAGTTAACTTATTTATAAGAAAAAATTAATTCGTAAAATAGATTATATATCACATTATATAAAAAAAATTTAATCAACAATCACAAGTATACCGGCAATATCTACAATTTGTGACACAGTTTGGATAAGCAATAATTAATTCTTAATTACCCTCAATAAGAATAATGAACTTAAGTTCTTAAAACTGCCGTCACTTTTACAGCCGCATCTTTTAAACTTGAAGCGACTTGGAAATTTAAACCAGATCCTTTCAATAATACTCCTGCTTCTTCCGCATTAGTACCTTCAAGCCTAACGACGACCGGAATATTAACTTTAATTTTGCTTGTAGCATCAATAACACCCTGAGCAACGCGGTCGCACCTGACAATACCGCCGAAGATATTGATTAATATTGCCTTAACGTTAGGGTCGGAAAGAATAATCTTAAATCCGTTGGCAACAGTTTCTTTACTTGCGCCACCGCCAACATCAAGAAAGTTTGCCGGTTCGCCGCCGGCAAGCTTTATAATATCCATAGTAGCCATAGCAAGCCCTGCACCGTTAACCATACAGCCAACATTTCCATCAAGCTTAATATAATTAAGGTTATACTTGGAAGCTTCAATTTCCAGAGGGTCTTCTTCATAAAGATCACGGTAGCGCTCTATATCCGGGTGACGAAATAAAGCGTTGTCATCAAAATTCATTTTTGCATCTAATGCAATTACATTACCTTCTTTAGTAATAACAAGCGGGTTAATTTCCGCAAGCGAGCAGTCGCTTTCTGAATAAGCATTGTATAATCCCATTAAAAATTTAACTGCATTTTTATGCTGAATACCATTAAGTCCTAAAGCAAATGCCAGTTTTTTAGCCTGGAAGGGCTGCAAGCCAAGTTCAGGCTCAATCGTTTCTTTAATTATTTTTTCAGGCGATTCGGCAGCAATCTTTTCAATCTCAACGCCTCCTTGGGTAGAGACCATAACTACATTTTTTGAGATTGCCCTATCCAGCGTAATGCCTACATAAAATTCTTTCTCAATATTTACACCTTGTTCAATTAATAACCTTTTAACTACTCTTCCTTCCGGACCGGTTTGATGAGTCACCAGAGTCATTCCAAGCATTTGAGCGGCAAGGCTCTTAACTTCCTCAAGACTTCCGGCAACTTTTACACCGCCGCCCTTGCCCCTTCCGCCGGCATGAATCTGCGCTTTAACAACCCACAGTTCGCCGCCGATTTCTTCTGCTGCATGTAAAGCTTCATCCGCTGAGAATGCAACTTTGCCTTTAGGAATAGCAACGTTGAATTTTCTTAAAATCTCTTTTGCCTGGTATTCATGTATCTTCATTTAAGATCCTCTTTTTTATAATTTTTGGTTTAAATGAACCATCCTTTTGAGATATAAAATTCAATTAATCGAATACCGATTAAAATTTACGGAAAAATTAAGGCTTTTAATTTCAATAAGCAATTTAAAGTGAGAGCCGGTAACGCCGCTTTGTAAAATTTTTATTTGTTATCAAATTAAAGTTTATTAAGTTGCATCTGCTTCTACAAATTGAGGTTGTTTAAGAAGTAAATTAACTTAGTGAGTCTTCCGGCAAAGCCGTCACTATGTGTGAGTGAGCTTATAGAATAGCCATAAATATGTGAGTATGCTTAGCGGGTCATGTTTAAATATTAAACAATTTTTTACTACTTATATGCACACTTTCTGAAGGATATACATTAAATACTGCATAGAACGAATCACAATGTCCATTTTTTCTTATTAACAATAATTAATTTTAAAAAAATTCTAATTATAATACCCCTGCTTTGCAATATATTATAATTGAAATTATGGCTCAATGAATTTATTTTCGCACCACTAAATTCAGGAAATATGAATGGCATTATTAAAAGCAACCAAGACTATACCCGAACTTTTTGAGTTCCTTACAGATGAACGGCGCAGCAAGCCGAGAGACATCCTGATGATGAAAAAAGTTGAAGGAAAATTTGAGGGCATTACTTACCGTGAATTCAAGGATGAAACCGAAAGCTTTGCCTGCGGGCTTTACTTACTGGGGGTAAAACCAAGTGATAAAATTGCCATTATTGCAGAGAATCGCCCGGAGTGGGTATACTCCGATATGGCTATTTTGAGTTTGGGCGCAATTGATGTTCCTCTTTACCCATCGCTCACTGCCGAGTCTGTAGAATTTATTTTAAACAACTCGGAATCTAAGGGAATAATTGTTTCAAACAAATTTCAGTTGAACAAAGTAAATAAAATAAAAAATAAGTGCCGCCATTTAAAATTCATTATAGTATTGAACGATAAAGATTCCGAAAGCGACGGGAGGATAATTTTTTCTTTTAAGGAAATTCAGGATAAGGGAATAATATTCAAAGCCGACCGTCCTTATTTTTTAAAGGAGTGCAGAAGCCAGGTAAAAGAAAATGATTTATGTACCATCATCTATACATCCGGCACAACAGGCGAGCCTAAAGGAGTAATGCTTACACACAAAAATATTATTTTTAATGTTAATTCAACATTGGAAGCATACCCTATAAATGAAAGAGACACTTTCTTATCCTTCCTTCCTCTCTGCCACATATATGAGAGGATGGGAGGATACTATACTGCTTTTGCATCAGGCGGAGTGATCTGCTATGCGGAAGGAATTGAGTCAATAGCCCAAAACATGCTGGAAACCCATCCGACAATTATTACCACAGTTCCTAGATTGTTTGAAAGAATGTATTCGAAAATTTTGAAGAATGTCGACTCTCAATCCCAGACTAAGCAAAAAATATTTTATAGTGCAATTGAAATAGGAAAAGAATACCGGATTGCCAAACGGATGGGGAATGTATCATTCAGCTTATCAATTAAAAATAAGATTGCAGACAGGCTTGTGTTTAAGAAGATGCGGGAGCAAATGGGCGGAA
>PLNZ01000010.1 GCA_003142915.1 Ignavibacteriales bacterium
GGTAAATGATAAAATTAAATCGGGAAATGTCAACCGGCTTCTGTTGCTTGTACCTACAAACCGTAAAGCGCGGAATATTAAAAAGGAAATTATTTCCGGTTCACCGGGACAGGCAGCATCGGGAATTAATATTGAAACCCTCGGCACAATAGCGGCAAAAATACTAAATGAAACAAAACCTTTCAGACAACTGAGTGAAGCCGCCGCTTCGGTATTTATTAAAAAATGCGCTGCAGAGACTAAACTGAAATATTTCTCTCTCTATAAGGATGAAATCCCATTCGGCACTCTTGACCGGATCAAAAATGTAATCTCAGAATACAAAAGACAGGGAATATCACCGGCTGGACTTCGCTTTGAAACAGAAAAACTTGAAGGATCGGAAAAAAATAAAGCCGCCGATATTTCCGATATTTATGAAAAATACTTGAATAAAACCAAATCCTTAAATGCTTTCGAAACCGGTGATGTATATAACGAACTTAATTTATTAGACATAAATTCTTTCCGCCAAAACTTCCGCCGGCTTTATCCGGATGTTGAATTAATTGCTGCGATTGATTTTAGCGAATTCTCTATCCCGGAAATATTAATACTTGATAAACTTTCAACGGTATCCGGAGCAAAACTCTTTCTGAGCTTTGACTATAGTATTTATAACGATTTTATCTTTTATCATCTTTTGAAAACTTATCAGCGACTTGAGGAATACGGCTTTAAAAAAATAATAGATAAATCACCGGCTGATCGAAATGAGTTTATTAACTTAATACGCGAAAATCTTTGTAAGACAAAGAAAAATGAAACAAAGAAAGATTATAAAGAAAAGATTTTCAAAATATCCGGCTTTGATAAGGAAAATGAAATTGACCTCATTGCAAAAGAAATAAAGAATCTGATACTCGATAAAAAAGCAGAACCTCACAATATATTCTTAGTTTTTAATCTTATCGAAGATTATTCTTCCATAGTCAAAGACATATTTACAAAAAACGGACTTCCTTTTAATTTGACGGACCGGACACCGCTTGATAATTCAAATCCCGTAACGGCAATAGTAAATTTTCTTGAAATCATTGAAAACGATTTTTATTTCAGGAATATCTTTCGTGCACTAAGCAGCGGATTTGTTGATGTATCTGCCATAGATGTCGCTAATCTATATCGAATTTCGTCCGAATGTAAAATTATATCAGGGAAAGAAAATTGGATTAATACTCTAAAAGATGCTATTGTGAACTTACCCCAAAGCGGTGACGAAGAAGATTTAAACGAAAAACATATATCCTATTCAAAAGCACTCTCGGATATTATATATATATCGGAACTGCTAAGTGATTTTGAAGATAAACTTACAATTCCTGAATTTCATTCCCTGCTGCAGGACTTCATCGTAAAGTCAAAACTTCCTGTCAAACTTCTCGATATTGAAATTGACAGGGAAAAAAATATAAAGGCATTTACCGAATTTGTTGAAACAATCTCCGAAATATTCAGTCTTCTCACCGAAGAAAGCGGAAAAGAAACAAAGTTTTCCTTAAAATATTTTGTCGATCAAATACGCACGGCTTGCGGATGGGCGCGCTTTAATGTTAAAGAAAAATCAAATTACGGAGTGCAGGTAACAACACTCGAAGAGATCAGGGGACTTAAATTTGATTATCTCTTTATCGGCGGATTATATGACGGTAATTTCCCGACCCGCTATAATCCGGAAATATTTTTCTCGGGCTCATTCAGAAAACAAGCTCTTATTCATCAAACAGAAGAACGATACCGTTTTTATCAAACATTAAGCACCTGGAACAAACGGCTTTATCTGTCTTATCCCGCAACTCAGGATGGAAAGGAAACAGTCGCATCAACATTTTTAAAGGACTTTGAAGAGCTGTTCCTTTTAACCGAAAAAAATGAAGACGATTATACGGATACAATTGNNTTTAACAGAAAATATTCCGGATGATATTAAAAATATAAGTACGCAAGCCATATTAAAAGCAATTGAGATCGATAAAATCAGAAGTTCCGATCCGTTTGGTGAATCTGTATATACAGGTAATATTCTATCCGACGAAGAAAATTCATCGGAACTAACCGGAGCACTAAATCAATTATTAAGGAAGCAATATTCAATCTCACAGCTTGAGACTTATGCAAAATGCCCTTTCAAATTTTTCCTTGAACGGGTACTGGGAATCGAAACAATCGAAGAACCGACCGAGGATATTGAAGCAATTGAGATGGGACGCCTCCTTCATTCAATTCTGTTTGAATTTTATACTACAATCAGAAATAAGAATATTGTTATAGCTGACTGTGATGCCAAAGTATTCGCTTCCGCCGAGAAAATAATATTTAATATTGCCGAAGAACAGCTTAAAACAGCGGCATTCAAATCACCGCTTACATTTTATGAAAAAGAAAAACTTCTCGGATTAAACGGAGACAAAAAACAGTCTATTCTATTCCGGTTCCTTGTAGCAGAAAGGGAAGGGGATACGGAGTTTATTCCGAAATATTTTGAAGTCAGCTTTGGAAGTATTCGTGAAGGTGAGAATGATGAACTTTTAAGTGATAATCAGCCGGTTGAGATCGACGCCATCAAACTGCGGGGTAAAATCGATCGTGTTGAATTGAATGAAAAAATCGGCTCATTTAATGTAGTCGATTATAAATTGAGCGGCACTAAACCTACATTCAATGATTTGAAAAACGGCATTTCGCTTCAACTCCCCGTTTATCTTTATGCCGCAAGGGATTTGTTCAAAAAGAAATTTGGTAAGGATTATTCACCAAATGAAATATTTATCTATTCACTTAAATATGCTCGAAATGATTTTGGTAAAAAGAAAGTTACACCATTTAAGAAAGATGATGAAATATCCAATATTGATCAGCTAATTGAATCATCAATCCGGCATATTAAAAATTATATCACATTAATATCAGAGGGAAAGTTTCATCTCTCAAAACTCGAGGACAGGGAAATAAAAGTCTGCCGTTTTTGCCAATTTCGAAACATTTGCCGTATTGATGATGTAAAATAGTTTTTATTTCACTTCAAAAACGCCCAAAATTTCAATTTTTATT
>PLNZ01000072.1 GCA_003142915.1 Ignavibacteriales bacterium
CGTCAAATGTTTTTACAAGATTCTTCACTTCCAATACATGCATAAGCAAACCTGCCGGATGTTATTAAAAGAATTGTTTAAGATATTCAGAAAAATAAGTCATTCACCTAAAAGAATGAAATATTTTTTGTTTAAGCGGCGTTAAAACATGATTAAATTATATTCATGATATTAGTCGTATTGACAGGTATTAACCTGTCGCAATATCAAAAAACTATAAAATAAATCAGGATTTTGAAAAATCATTATTTATAAATTAAAGAATTATATGGAAAAGGGAATATTATAATCATTAAGCAATGGCGTCATTGCTATAATTTGGTTCGTTCCTGATAGAAGAATTGAAGAAGTATTGTAAATAAAAATTTATTTATTGTAGCGACAGGTCTTAACCTGCCGCTACAATATTTAATTACCCTGCCCTAAAATTAAAAGTACTTTAATTATCCTAAAAAAAACTGCTTTGATGCGTATCTTCAGAAAAACCGGTGCAGTCGTTAACAAAGAAATACAGTTCATCTAAATCAAATGGCCTGGCAAAAACTTTTATCGGGTAAAGGTAATAACTTTGTATTAAAGAAATTTGATCGGCGCTACCGGTAATAAAAATATAAGGAATTTTTGTCATTCCAGAAATACGCGAAATTGTTTCTATACCGTCTATTTCGCCCTTTAGCGTAATATCAATAATAATAAGCGAAGGATAGAAATTTAATGCGGATTCAAATCATCGTCAACTCTTTAATCTCCTCTGACGTCAACTTTACCATTTATGTGTTTAGTTTTATCAATAATATTCCCCTGGTCATCAACAACTTCCCAGTGGCAATCAACGCAGGAACTTAACGGAAGTTGTGGATATCCGATATGGCCTTTAGGAGGTAAATCGTGGCAAGAGCCGCAAGCCGCTTCCGAATCACCAACTTGAGTCCATTGTACCGTTTTATTGTTTCCGGCCATAACAGAATCGGTAAAAGCAAAATAATCTTCGGGAGCAGCAGAATCTTTTGTGAAAGCAAAATTACCGTGACAGTATGTATTCGCACATGACCCATTTGATGGATTGAAAGTAGCATTAGATGCTATATTAGCTACAGCCAATCCCTGCAAAACTATCTGAGCAGGCGAATTAAAATGTCCTGTTGAAAAAACAGATTGAGGCACATTATGGCAGCTTGAGCATGCAACCGTACTAAGAGTATTTGAATATAAATGACTTGTGTGAGCGCCGACACCAATATAAGTTGTCAAAGTATCTCCGTTTAAAGCACGCGGGGGAGCAATATAAGTGAGATTATTAAAATTACCGTGGCAAGTGTTGCATGCAGTAGGTCCCCCAGGTGAAGTATGACAGGAGTTGCAACTAACGCCTGTTGTTCCTCCGCTGTAATCAGCAGCGTGACAGCTTTGGCACTCCTTAATATTCCAGTTGTTCTCCATAATATATGTACCGTGAAAATTTGCTTTAGTGGGGTCTGAGAATCCGGCGCCATGAACTGATATAGCAGGTTCAACAGGCAGATTTGTTTTCAATTCGCTGCAGCTTACTGATAAAATTCCTAATGAAACGGCAAAAAGAATATTTAGTAAATAGTATTTCATCTTTGATTCCATTGGTTATTTAGCACCATGACAGTAACCGCAAAATCCAATACCGGGCGGTGAAGAAGGTGAAGAACCCGTATGGCAATTGAAACAAATCGAACCCCGATTATTATGCCAATCGCCGTGAACACCTCTCATATAATTAGCAGCATGGGTTTTCGGGTTGGTGCCTTGAATTCCATCCGGATCGGTATGGCATGAAATGCAAATAGGATCGCCGCCCTGTGTATCATGGCAGGATGCGCAACTTTCAAGATCTCTCCTTGCCAGAGTTGCATGTTCACCGCCGCCTGAACCAATACCTAAAACCATAAAGTTGGATTGCCTATGTGAATACGGAGCTATGCCGCCAATTGAATAATCGCCTTCTTTACCCTGATGGCAGTTAACGCAAAAAGATTCTGTTTCATGGCAGGATTGACATTCCGATGTTTTACCTTTAGCATCTATTCCATGAGTATACACATAATCTAAACTATGAACACGGGTTATCTGTTGAAGTTGTGTCCCCGTACCTGAGTTACTGGGCGAATAGGGTTGGTAAAAATCTTTTGACGTATTGTGTTGTGTTATCGTCGTAGTTGAAGTATGACATTCCTGGCATGATGCATTATCATGGCACATTATGCAGTTGGTGTTAAATTTACTTGCAGCAAATTTATGAGATGCTATAAATGAAGAGCTTTTATGCGATTGCGGTTTTAAATCTGCTATAGATATATGACACGTTTCGCACGCATTTGATGCAACTATATGGCTTGTGGCTATGCCGCCTGCAACTGTGCTGTTNNGGCTGTATCGCCGATAGTCATGCTGCCTGCGGCTATGCTGTTGTTATGACATGAGTAGCACGTTTCCATTGCAGGAAATACATATGGGGCCTCCTCAGCATACTCAACATCATATACACCTTTATGGCAGGTTTCGCATTTTATTTTCTGTTGTGTAATATGCGAGCTGTGATTAAAAATAATTCCTGATTTATATTGTACTAAAGGTTCATTTACATTATCAAAGTGGCACGTATTACAGCTCTTTTCGTCATTAACATCATGGCAATCTTTACAATTGTCGTGGTTTGGCATTAGTCTGTCGCTCAAGGATTTACTTGTCTTAACCGCCGAATGGCATGATTCGCAGTCCGTTGCATCCTTATGCCCTTTATGGGAAAACTTAATAATATTTTTATTTCCCTTTCCAAAGGAATGGATTCCCATAAGCTCACTGCCTGCACCATTAGAACAAGAAGCAATAAACAAAAGTATACCTGTTATGGGTATAAGAATATAGAATAAAGTATATTTTAGTTTCATATTACATCAATTAAAATTAGTATTAAACCAGTAATTGAACTTTAGGAAAAACCTGAAATCATTTCTATAAATTTGATTATCCATATACTGTCCCTGAAGATCGAATGAAAGAGTTTTCAGAGGTCTTACATTTATTCCGGCAAGAACAGAAGTAAGATCGTACGTTGGTTGGTTTGGATCAGGAGATAGTTTATAATTTGTATAAGAAACTCCAAGAGAAGGAGTTAATAGATCCTGGTAAAAGGAATAAGCCCAATATAAAGATAAAGCATCAAGTTCACCGGCATAACCAAATGTTTTTCTGTAAGTTAAACTACCATAGTTAGAGCTTAATCCAACAGTTACTCTTGCGGAATTGGCATCTTGATAAACAACATCTCCAAATTTGCCCGTTAGCGTAATATTCTTATTTATTATATAATCTGCTCCCACTTCAGCATCCTGAGAACTGCCGTAATCAAAAACGGAGAAAATTGAATTGTACCTTATAAGAGGATTACTGAAATTATAATATAAATCAATTTTTAAATTGTTCAGCGGAGAATAATTACCATCTATTTCAACTTTAGATGTTTGGTCAAAATTCAAATCATAATCATAGTCAGTAATTACAGAGAGCTTATCCTTTGAATCATCATAAGCAACTTCTGCAGAGGCGAATTGATACTGCGTGGAATTATTTTCTATTAATACTTGTATCGGGTTCAATTGGGCATCTAAACGGGTTGTCAAATATGATTCCGGCTGAAAGTTCTTATCAATATAGCTTAAAGTAACCTGGAAATCTGTTATTACGTCGGATGAAAACTTACCGCCAAAAATAAAGTTCTGCTTCAAATCATTTGTAAATTCGAGTTTCTGATATGCAGGTACATTTCCGCCGCCATAAGCATTGAATTTATAATCGTCCTCTTTTAAATCAATATTCAGACCGTCGAAAATACCTCCGGCGGCATTGTTGAATACAGGCTGCCTGCCGATTTTTATTGTTGCTATGTCAAATAAGTTACGGACTTCAAGGTATAAATTATAAAACCTCATCATAGGGCCGCCGTCAATATTATCTCCCAGATCACTTTCATAATTCATAAAAGACCTGAGTGACACATTATCTTTATTAATATTCAGATTAAGCATCTGGAATGATGTAAGATAATTACCGGAAAGAGAAGTTGTATCAAATCTTTCAAATGAATATACCGAAGAAGAAAATCTCCCGTTAATATTAAAGCCTTGGGGAAAGGCCGATATTGATATAAGACAGCCAATGAGCAGTATAAGTTTTTTCATCTTTGTCAATTCTTTTATTCTATAAGAAATTCCGAATTTATATTTAAAAAAATCGAGAACTAACATAAAACTTCGACAGCTGGATTTATTCCTACCTTGCTTTTCACATTGGGAGGCTTATCGAAGTTTCAATTCTATCTGCTTTTTAGCGTATTATTTAGCTTCTGCCGGAATCGGATGTTTTATTTTATCCCACATTGAGGTTAAATCAGGAGTTCCTTTATATGAAGGACTATCAGAGTTATGGCATTTTACACAGAAAGCTTTTAAATCATCATGCAATTGAAGACCATTTTGAACAGCGAGAGCTTTATCTTTCATAACATTCATTGCTTTATAATCAGCACCGGCACCATGACAAGTTTCGCACTGAACGCCGTCTTCAATTTTAAATTTAGCGCCTAATAATGATGCGTCAACATTTGAACCGCTTGTATGGCATTTTAAACATTCTGGGGTTTTAGCTGCAGGGGTAGTAAAACCTTTATCTTTCGCAATTTTGTTTGCTGTATCGGATTCTAAAGTTGCATATGCCTGAGCGTGTTTGCTTGCTTTCCAAATATCGAATTGTTTACCTGATTTTTCACTTCTATGACACATTCCGCAAACAGCCGACCCGATAAATGCATGCTTAACTGCATTATTTGTTGTAGAATCAATTCCAGCAGAATAAAGTTGAGAAGCAAATAAAATTACGGAAATAAATAGTCTACTAAACATTTTTCCTCCTTGTGATACTTAGCATATTTTAATATAATATGAGACTCACTTTAAAAGTGAGTCTCATATCACATTTAACTTAAAAATATTATTATTTAAGTAGAACCATTTTCTTAACCTGATTGAAGGTTCCGGATTCTATTCTATAAAAATACACGCCTGATGCGCAATTCATCGCATTCCAATTCACATTAAAAGTACCGCGTGCATAATATGAGTTTATAACTGTTTGAATCAACTTGCCGGTTACATTGTAGATATCTATTTTAACATTGCCGGCTTGAGCTATAGAAAATTGAATTGTTGTGGTCGGATTGAAAGGATTAGGATAGTTCTGGCTAAGCTCAAATTTAGCCGGTAATTCAGTTGCAGTTTTAACTGCGGTAGGCGAAAAGCTTGCAATAGCATCCTTCAATAACTTTTGAACAAGTCTTGTATTATGAATACCCACACTTCCTTCACCATTAATTGCCGCCAAATTATAATTGGCTTCTTTGAATAAATTAGTTAAAGAATCTGCATGCGACATACTGTTAAGTTTAGCTTGTAATATATTTATTAAACTATCGGTAGTGGTTTGTGTGCCTCTGTAGTCAAACATCTTTGCATGGTTGGATGTATCGACAGAAGAGTAATAATCGCTATGGCATCCTGCGCAAGCTTGAACCCGCGGTTCAAAAGTATGACCTGTATTTACACCGCCGTCGGCATTTGGAGTCATATTAACGTGGCAGTTAACGCATCTTTCCGTTGCAGCATAAGTATGAGCGGAGTTGATGTATGTTTGTCCGGG
>PLNZ01000181.1 GCA_003142915.1 Ignavibacteriales bacterium
ATAACTGCGTAACATGAGTTAATTTTATATATAGTTTTACACCTTTTTATATTAAAAGGCGAACATAATTTTTAGGATTTTTTATAATGAAAAAGACATTACAATTTATTGCTGCTGCATGCTGTATTTTTTTAATCCAGTGCGGCACATCCGGTCAGTTTGAACATTTTATAACTACTAAAGCCGACAAATTAATGGATGGCGACAAAGAGCTAAGATTTGTATCCTATAATATTCCAAACCTGCATTACATAGAAGACTATTTCCNNCTCCCCCAATCCCTGGCGCCTGCCGACGGAGTTTGAAATAAGGGATGCTTTAAAAGCAATAAAAATGGACGGCGGTAAAGTTGTTAGAATTTACACGCTATCCGTTCGCAGGGAGGGAGAATCAAAAAATATTATCAGGCATGTGGAAGGTCCCGGTAAGTTTAATGAAAAAGCTTTTATAACTTTGGATAAAGTTTTGCAGATTGCCAATGAAGAAGGTATCAGGTTAATTATTGCTTTTGTTGACAATTGGTGGTGGTGGGGAGGAAGAGCGGAATACGCAGCTTTCAGAGGTAAGACTGCCGATGAATTCTGGACTGACCCGCAACTGATTTCGGATTTTAAAAAAACTATCAGCTTTTTACTTAACAGGAAAAACACTTATACAAGCGTCTTATACAAAGATGATAAAGCCGTACTTGGATGGGAAACCGGTAATGAATTGCATGCTACTTATTCATGGCAGAATGAAATAGCCGGCTATGTTAAGAGCATAGATAAAAATCATTTAGTGTTGGAAGGAACATCTGCAGGTTTACTAACCGAGCAGGAAGTTGATAATCCGAATTTTGACGTTTTATCAACTCATTACTATGCTCCTATACAATGGGCAATACCGGGTGTTTTAAAAAACAGGGAATTAACAAAGGGTAAAAAACCCTATTTTGTGGGCGAATTTGGTTACAGGAATCCTAATGATGCAAAAACTCTTGTTGATACAGTAATTGATAATCATATATCGGGAATAATGATCTGGAGTATGAGATTTCATAATAGAGACGGAGGCTTCTATCAGCATGGAGAAAATTACGGGTCAGGCTCTTATAGGTTTCCCGGCTTTGAATCCGGAAATAATTATCATGAAAAAGAGATAATGGATTTTATGAGGTTGAGCGCTTATAGAATTAATGGCGCAGATATGCCGCCGTTACCTGTACCCGATCCGCCTGTTATTAAAGATATTGCTGATGTTTACGATATTTCATGGCTGGGTTCTACAGGCGCTTCTATGTATTTAATTCAAAGGGAAACAACAGGAATGGATATTTGGGAAACAATTGCAGATAATGTTTCCGATGCTGATGTAATATTCAGCCCTTTATATGATGATAAAACTGCGGAACTTGGTAAAAGTTATTTTTACAGGGTGATTGCTAAAAATTCTTCCGGGGCATCAACCCCGTCAAATGAATTTGGTCCTGTAGATGTTACATATAAAAAATTTATTGATGAGTTTGCCGACTCAACTAATTTTGTCGAAAAAAACGGCAGCCTGGAATTTGTAAAGTATCAGGATATTGTTAAAGCTAAAGAAGATAACAACAGGTTAAAAGGCGGTAAAGATTCATTTATAATATATCAAATTCCGGAATCTATGGATTCTATAAAAGTTGAAGTCTTTTTAACCGGCAGCCAAAGCGGACTTGAATTATACTCTTCTGATTCTTTGGGTACTCTTGCGCCGGGTAAGGATAGCCTCAAACTATTAGCGGCAAAGATTGAAACATTCCCTCCGTATAAAAATTTTTACGGATTTTTTATCCCTGCTGTTTATAGCTGTACGGAATTTCCGCCTCACAGCAGGTTCTTAAAAATAAAATTTACCGGCGAAGAGCAGTTAAGCAGGGTTGAGATTATATATTCAAAAATTGAATCTCCTGACCCTGATATTATTACGATTCAATAAAAAAAGGATTTATATGAAATTTGTCATTTTGTTCTTAGCAATAATGGCATTAGCTATGCCTGATACAAAATCTAATTCAATTGTAATGCCTGCAATCTTTTCAGATAACATGGTTCTCCAGCAAAAATCTAATGTCCAATTTTGGGGAAAGGCAGCCCCAGGCGAAAGCGTTGTCTTAAATGCAGGCTGGGGTGCCTCGGCAAATACTAAAGTTAACGATGACGGACTTTGGAAAATCAANNGATTCTACAATTGTTTATAAAAATGTTTTACTTGGTGAAGTATGGCTATGCTCGGGACAATCAAACATGGAAATGCCGCTTGCAGGTTGGCCCCCTCAAAATTTAATTCAAAACTCCGCTGAGGAAATAAAGGAAGCAAATTATCCGCTTATCAGGTTGTTTAACGTTGCAAAAGCAGTTTCAAATAAGCCTGAATTTAATTGTGCCGGAATGTGGACCGAATGTAATCCGCAGACAGCTGCTAAGTTCAGCGCAGCAGGCTATTTCTTTGGAAGAGAATTATACAAAAATTTAAAAGTACCTATTGGTTTGATTAATTCACCCTGGGGCGGGACTCCTATTGAAGCATGGATTAGCAGCGAGTATCTTGGAAAGATTGAGGAGTATAAACCTGTCATAGAAAAAGTTGCTTCCATCGATGATGAACTTAAGAAGTTGAATGATTGGATACACAATCATCTGGTGATTGATATTAGTTCTAAAGATGCGGAACATAAATGGGAAAATTTAGAATTCGGCGATAGTTCTTGCGCAAAGCCTGATTTTAATGACGGAAATTGGAAAACAATGAAACTTCCTGCATTCTGGGAAAGTACCGAGGTTGGAAATTTTAACGGTATTGTCTGGTTCAGAAAAAAAGTTGAAGTTCCTAAAACGTGGATTAATAAAAACCTGGTTTTAGAACTTGGACCTATCGGCGACATGGATAGGTCTTATGTTAACGGAACGCTCGTCGGCGGAATTGAAAAAGCAGGTTTTTGGCAGCAGCCGAGAGTTTATAATATTCCAAAGGAACTTGTCAATGATTCTGTTTTGACAGTTGCAGTCAGAGTTTTAGATAACGGCGGCGGCGACAGGGGCGGCATTTGGGGTAATATTGTTAAGATGATAATTCATCCGCGGGTATCTGTGCCTTTGGAAAAAGATAGCGAAAAAATTATTTCACTTGCTGGTGATTGGAAATATTTACCGGTTGCAGAATATATAAGTAATAAATTCTATGTGTATAAAGTTGACGGC
>PLNZ01000202.1 GCA_003142915.1 Ignavibacteriales bacterium
AAAGTCATGCCCGTTGCATGTTATTACATCCCAGTCAAAAGCTTCAAATTTCCTTTCCAGCGGTTCCAAAGGAATTAACTGTTCGGTTCTGATATTTGCCTGGAATTGGTTCCTGTCGATTATTACCAATAAATTATTAAGCTTTAAAGCAGATGCAACTAATATTGCTTCCCAGTTTGATCCTTCATTTAATTCGCCGTCGCCCATAATTACAACAACTTTATTATTTTGACGTTTTAGTATGCAGTCATACGCTACCCCCATTGAAACGGAAAGTAAATGACCGAGGGAACCTGAATGAAATTCGATACCCGGAATTTTTTTATTCGGATGCCAGTAAATATCGTCATTCAATTTTAAGTGATTCTTCAACCTCGCTTTTTCAATAATTCCTACTTCGGCAAGCGTTCCATATAATGCGGGCACATCATGTCCTTTTGAAAGGAATAAATAATCCCTGTTTCCGTCTGTCAGGTTATAAGGATTTATATTAAGAAATCTTTTATATAAATAGACTAAAATATCGGCGCACGATAATGATGCTCCTATATAGCAGCCTCCGTTTCCGGACATTTTGATTATATGTTCTCTAACCTTAAAAGCGGTTTGCTGTAAATTTTCTAAATCGTTTATATCCATAAATTTTTATTAAATTACTTTTGTCTGTGTAAGTGAAATAGTTTTTAATTCGCCTAAGTGGTTTCTATACCAGTTTACACCAGCATATTTTTTATTAATCTCTTTTAAAGCGGGCTTCTTATCCATAAGAAACAATATATCCTGAACTGAAAAGTTCGGGTTCCGCTTATATAATTCTTCGTATATAATTTTTATCAGGAAATAATCTTCTTCATAATCAATCGTCCAACGGTGTATCATTGAATAGTCAAGCCCGTTTTCCCAATAAACATTTCCAATATTAAATCTGTGGGGATTCTCCCATAAAAACGGTGTAGTATGTTCGCGTTCAAAGTTTTTATCCGCTTCATTCCATGCTTCTTCAAGAGCATTAAGACTCATAACTTCAACATCATTGCCGTCAGGGTAAGTAGCGGGGTGCAGATTGCTTACATAGTCAAAAAATGAGGCGTGAACTTTATAATATTGTACTACTTTCGTAATAACTCTCGGATCAATCAAAGGACAATCTGAAGGAATTTTTACGACCGTATCGGCATTAAATTGAAGAGCTGTTTTGTAATGACGATCCAACAAATCAACCGGATCTCCCCGGAATACATTTATATTTTCCTTTATACACAAGTCATAAATCATATCGTCGGAGGAATCAGTTGTTGTTGCCACCACAACCGTACCGCTCTCTTTTGATAAGAGGATTCTTTCCACCACCCTAGCCAACAAAGGCTTTCCGGCCAAATCCATTAAAACCTTATATGGAAGCCTTGTTGACTTCATCCGCGCCTGTATTATTGTAACAAGATTGCTCACTTTATTAATCCGATTTATTGACAAAATTTTCAAACTGAATATTCATCTTCTTTATTTTTTATTAACATGTTCAGCGATAAGAATATTCCTAAAAACATAAATGATATAATTGTTTCAAATAACTCTTTGTGGATTATTGAAATAATGCCAATCACCAGGAAAACAATCGCATTAAAAAGAAATTTTGAGTGGATAGATTTCATAATATTTGTCTTTCGATATTTTTAGAAAGTCTATTTATAAAATTCACGCCGGATTTTAATTTCGGCTTTTTTGTCTGTGCAACATAAAATTTCTTATTTTCGAGTAGATTTTTACCAACTTCAGCTATATTAAATGCGGACATTCCATTGTTCTGAACAGGGAGCAGCTTCTTTAATAACTTTAGATCAAAATACGAATAAACTTCCTTTCCAAGCGCTAATCCTATATAGACTACACTTGAGTACTTAGTAATTAAAACATCACTGTTTGCAATCATTTCATTTGTGTTACCCTTAGAAAAGACTAAAGTATCGGGTAATAATGATTTTATTTCTTCGTTTGCCCGTTTAAATTTTTCATTTGGATGAAGTTTGAATATCAATTGCCTGCCGGCAGCAATCCCGATAGCATCTTTTATAAACTTTTTCCTGTTTTCATATTTGAGTGTCTCTCTCGAATCAGAAGTAGCAACTAAAACGTAATTACTATAAGGGAAGTTGTTATTACAATATTGAACGCAGTTATCAAAATTTGGTATACCGGTTACAACAAGCTTTTCTTCAATTACCCCTTTACTTATGAACAGATCTTTATATCCTTCGGAAGCCACACAAAAATAATCGTATGTATCGGAAAGCCCGGTTGTCGAGGTGCTTGCAAGATACCTTGGGAGTTTAAATTTCTTAACAAGATGATATATGAAATTTTCAGGATCGGTCATGCCTTCCTGAACAAGTATTATCTTTTTACCCAATATATTTTTAGGAACTATCAGATCACTGCAGGTATAAACCAAATCGTAATTAAACAGTTCGCCCATGAAATCTATATTCAGGTTATTAGCGAGAAGATACTTAGTAGTTTCGCGCTTAAACCCGCCACCCAGAATAGTAAAGTTAAGGAAACCCATCTCAGACAACTGCTTTATTACCCCATCGGCATAATATGGAGTAAAGTAACAACCATGCTCGTCCAAATACGTTGATATTTGGTGCATTATTGTTGTCTGATTCAATGAACCGCAAATGAA
>PLNZ01000407.1 GCA_003142915.1 Ignavibacteriales bacterium
GCACAGTTGACGTTAAAACGTCCTGAGCTAAAACAGGGATTGATAAAAACAACAATAACAACACTAACTTTTTCATTTTTAACCTCTATATAAATTAACTAATTACTACAATAGTCACAACTAACTTAGATTAATACCATATTTGTAAGATTTGATTATTTCTTTTTTCAAATCATCAAGTGCATAAATATCAATTTCAAGTCCGAATGCTTTCACTTGAGAAGCATTTTCTTTACAGTTCTTTATTGCTTCATCTAAGGTATTACCCAATCCTATTATCGAGCCGACGGTATTGATTTTACTACCTTTGTTTTGAATGAAATAATAAGTCCCATCATTCTTACAAACATTTTTTATTTTGACAAATTGTTTTATTTTCTCCGGTATCTCAAAAGCTATCTCTCCCTCTTCTGCAAACTCTGAGGTCATAGTAGTTTGAGCACAATACCGAGCCTTAATTTCTGGTTCTACAAGATCACCATTTGCGCCAGCCCAAGCAATTTCGGGCATATTCCCGATTATTTCCATTTCGGATTGATGGGGAGGGTTTCCCAAACGCATACAAGGATCAATTAAATAACCCTTTTGATCTTCTGTAACTCTTACTTCGGTTGAAAAATTCGTTTTTGTTTTCTCTTCGGTAAAAACCTTTTTAAGTTCATCATTAACTTTTTTCAATGAAGGAGGAAGCCCATCTAAAAGAGTTATCTTCCCCGCATATCCCGCCCCTTTTTCTTCAATACCGCATAGCCCAAATTTTGGATATTTTCCATTAACCGTATAAATATCTACCCCAGCTTCTACTGCATCCGGTATATCTTTCTCTGCCATAAATTCATAAGTATTTTTTCTATGTCCAAGAGTAAGTGAAAGTTTATCCCAAAAAGATTCCATTAAAGGATTGCCAAGTTTCTTAAAAGTTTCAGCATCATCCCTAAAATCATTTATTTTTAGATGCCATCCTTTTGGCAATTTTCGAGCCTCGTCAATACCCACAACTTTAATTCTTTCGGGTGTTGGCAATCCTGATTTTTTTTGCCATTCATTAGCCTTGAACCTATCTCTTTCGAGCCATTCGGTTTCACCCGATCCCCATACCGGGAATCCTTGAGATTTCAATTCCTCTTGTTGCGCACCCTGAAATATATCGGGATACCAAAACAAATCGCAAGACCCTTTATAATCTTCAAAATTTTGAATTACAGTAATGTTTTCAAAACCTGTTCCAATAGTAACATCTTTCGATGATGGGAAGGGATTAATCTGAGATGGATTATAAAAATATAAATGCTTAAAGTGATTTGATGCTTGCACTGCAATTTCAGCGAACAAACCCGAATCTACAAACATACAAACAACATCTTTCGTTTCTTTTATTTTCACTCAATTACCTTTCCAATCTTTTTATAGATTCTCCTCTGCAAAGATACTCTTTGCTTAGCCGGGAGGTTTTCCATAATAGGTTTAAGTTGATCTAAAAACTCAGGATTATTCTTAAATAAATCAGTTTGCGCATAAGGTAAATACTTCTGAATATCTTCGGGATGGTCTTTAAGAACTCCACCCTGATCAACAGCCGGAAGCCTTTGAAACATTTTAACATCTTGAGGTACGTCTGAATTTTTATCTAATTCCTTTACAAAATTAGATTTTAAATCAATCAATCCTTTATTAACATAATCATTTAATTTATCTTCAAATTGAGGGCTATCCTGTTTCTTCAGGTTTCTTAAATCAGTTTTGGCTTGATCCATTTCCCTTTGTGAATACGGCTTAGTTCCACCGCCGAAACGTTTGTCGTAAAGTTCGTCAATATCATTTTGAGCACCGGTATTAGTTATATATTTGGGAGCTTTATTAAAACCTACTAATCCTGATGCTCTTTCTTCAAAGGGCTTACCGCTTGTTTTTAAGTACTGTTGGATTCCAAAGGGTAAAGGCGCCATGTGAAGTGCGGCTTGCCAAGCCTTCATTGAAATAGGAGCATTGGGATCTACAATCTCATATCCGTAAAAATCTTTATTTTGCCACAACTCCATAAGTTTTCCGATCTCACCGGAAGTTGAAGAAGTTAAATAATTAACCTGATTCTTAGCAAAAGACATAGCATCTTTGAAATAATCCATTATTTGGATTCTTGAACCATCTTTGTTTATTTTTGGAGCCACTAAATCTTTGAATGATGTAGTCGGACCTTGTCCAAAAGCCAGCTGAATTGCGTTTGCCATAGCCGTATGAATAGTCGCCAATCCCAAAACAAAAGCTAAATTTCTGTTTAGTCTCGGAGCACGACCTTCTTTTGCTGCATCATAAAACTCTTTGCCTTGCTCGAAAGGAGCTGAAGCGAATAAATGTAAAGTTCCTTGCTTCCAAGTCACCGATCTGAATAATAATTGTAACGCACTCTTAAAAGTTCTATTCCAGTAGAATCTATCAAAATTCTTTTCTCCAAAAATATCTTCAACATGAGTTACGTTTTTACTTGCTAATTGAGACTCTGTAATTTTGCCTGATTTTAAATCTTCCGCATGAGTTACCAAATCGTCAGACAATCCTTTTAAGAAAGCCCCCCACTTTATATTAGGTATAAAATGGTCGAATAAAGGCGCCATTACAATTTGATTCAAGGAAGGCAAAGCATGAAAAAGCATAGCACCCATAGGATCCTGATTATTCCAAGCCTGTTTGAAAGCATTGACGGACTTATTCTTATATTCATCTTGTAGTTTTGCAGTAAGTCCATTCTCAAAGCCTAAATCTATTAAGTGCCCGGCTTCAGGGAATTGTTTTAGTAAACTTTTACCGGCTTCACTATTTTTGAAACCGTCTTCTGTAAGTAATCTTAAAGCGTCTCTACCAATATTGTAATCAATTTTAGGAGCAGCCGGAGAAGTTAAGACATCTTTTATGCCTTGTCCAACTCTGCCAAAATCACCCACAAATAAAGAACTACTTAAAATCTTCTGATACCCCAGACCTAACTGATGAGCCATTGAGGCTATTGAAACAAAACTAAAATGATAAGGGCTGAAAGATAATTCTGTTGCGGTATAAGCGTTTTTTATCCACATCATACCTTTACCAAAATCACTGGTTCTTATTAAATCAGTCGATAAGTGATTGTTCAAAAGCCTGCCAAAGCCTTCATCAACATACCACTCACCCGGAGAAGTCATTACTTTATCTATTTTACTTTTGAAATAAACCTTAGCAATACCATCATTTAACTTTACGAAACCATCGGGGACATCTTTACCATGCCTTACAAATTCTCTTAATTTCAAATCCTTAGCGGCATCNNAGAATTTATACGCATCAGCATAAGAAGCCTTAAAATTGGTTAAGGGATTATAACTATAAGGAATTCCGCCTTTCTGAATGCCTTCGCTCATATCTTCAAGAGTAGAATGTTTAAACATTCCCTTCGTACCTTGTAGTGGTCTTCTGAATAATCCTTTGAAACCTCCCTGTTCTGTTTCGGCTCCCGGAATCTTTTTCCACATCACTCTTAAATGATTTTCTTTCCAATTTATGCTTGGATTATGTTTCTGCAATTCATCAAAAACAGTTTTATCAACTCCCTTAATATAATCCGCGATTAATTGTAAATGTTCATTTTGTTGAGGTAATCCTCTTTTGTATCTGTCAATGAAAGCCACTTGGTCATG
>PLNZ01000157.1 GCA_003142915.1 Ignavibacteriales bacterium
GATGATCTCCTTAAAGAAGCTTATGAACATTTAAGACAAAACCGTTTTCGTATGGCTTTAACGGCTGCGAGACAGGTTTTTGATGAACGGCAGAACGATTATAACGCTGCATCATGCTTAGCGTGGGCGTTGCTTGAAAACGGGTATCCTGCCCAGGCATTGGAAATGGCAAATCTTGCTGTTCAAATGGGGGGTGAGGATGTTAATTCCAGACTTTACCGCGGCTTCTTATTAATGCGAATGAGCATTTTTGAAGGCGCTATACCTGACTTGGACTGGGCTATTGCAAAGAAACCGGATTTGCTTGCATGGGCTCATTTAAATAAGGCAAGGGCGCTGGGAGGATTGGGGCGGTTTTTTGAAGGTATTGAAGAAATTGAAAAGGCAATCGAAATAGATAAAGGCTCAAATCCGAAACTTAAAAGGGTCAGAGATTGGTTAAGGATTACTTTAGGCTATGATGAAAAATTCTTTATCGGCGTTTTCTCAAAGAAGAAATCTTTTTTAATAGAAGCTGAAGAAGCCTTTAAAGCAACTGAATATTGGTTTTCACTTTGGGCAGCAAGAGACACACTCAACACACCATCGCTCCAGAAAAAACATCCACGCGCGCACATTATGGAACTGAAATCCCTATTTGGAATGTTTCAGATGAGAAACGCATACGAAAAAGCTGAATCCATAAAAGAACAATTTAGTAATGATGTAGAGTTCAACGACATCTATCATAGAATTCTTAAAATTTTTCCAGCCGAGACTTCACAAATAAAGGAAATTGATAATTTTATATCTTTAATGAGAACAGATTTTGAGATTTATGAAAACAGGTTTTTTCATGTCCATCAGGTCAGAACTTATGATTTAATTGAAAATCTTAGGGCAGGTAAACGTACATTCTTACTTCAATTTAATGAAGAAATTATAAAGTATATAGGGGTTGAAGTTGTACTTGATAATTCTTTCTTTGGTAATGAGCGAATGGATGTTGACGGTATTGCTGTTTGGTATTTGAATGATATAGAAGTTGGGCGACATAACTTTACACTTACAATGGAAAAAGATTGGAAAATTGTTGAATTTGTTCAAAGCTGGGGAACAGATAATCCGGGCTTCTGGAAGGAGGGGCAGGGCAAGATTGATATATTTCTGGACGATCATTTTGTTTGCACCAGATGGTTTATAGTAGGACCGTCTGAAATTGTAAATTTCGAAGAGAATAAAACACCTATAGATGAATCAAAGCCTTTGGAAAAACCTTTAACTGATCAGCCAAGTGAGGTAAAGATAACTTCTTTAAAACCTCAGGCGTCAAAATCACTTGAAGAGCTTTTATCTGAACTGGAAAATTATGTAGGCCTTCAAAGTGTAAAACAATCGATGAGGGATTTTGTTGACTACCTTAATTTTATTAATGAAAGGAAGAAACTTGGTCTAAAGACTCAGGAAAATCTTCCAATGCATTCTGTCTTTTTAGGTAATCCCGGTACCGGTAAAACGACAATTGCACGGCTTCTTGGTAAAATTTTCAAAGCTATGGGTATTTTGAAAAACGGTCATGTTATAGAAGTTGACCGTTCCGGATTGGTGGGGCAATATATCGGCGAAACGGCTCAGAAGGCTAACAAAGTTATTGATGAAGCAATTGGAGGATTACTTTTTATAGATGAAGCTTATTCGCTTAAAAAAGAAGGGAACCAGCAGGACTTTGGGCAGGAAGCAATTGATATATTGTTAAAAAGGATGGAAGACAGCCAAAATCCTTCCGGGGGGCAGATGGGAGAATTTGTAGTTATTGCTGCCGGATATCCGGAAGAAATGAACGCATTTATTAATTCTAATCCAGGTTTAAAATCAAGGTTTACTCATTTCTTTCAATTTGATGATTACACGCCTGATGAACTTGTAGAAATATTTAAACTTACTTCCGGGAAAGAGGAATATACGGTCTCAGGAGAAGCTTTAGATTTTCTCAGGAAACAATTTACAAATCTATACAGGAAAAGAGACAAGTCGTTTGGTAATGCAAGATTGGTCAGAAATTATTTTAACGAAGTTAAAATTCATATAAGTAAGCGCTACTTAAAGATTCCGGAAAGTGATCGTACAAAAGAAACGATGACTACAATATTGCGGGATGATATATTGGCAACAATTGAAAATGCAATTATCAAGAATGTGAAGATAGGAATAGATGAAGATGTTCTTGCAAAAGCCATGGCAAAGTTAAATAATTTGACCGGACTGCTTACGGTAAAGAAAGAAATAAATGAAATTGTTAAGCTTGCGAGATATTATTCCGAACAGGGAGAAAACATCCATGATAAATTCTCATCTCACCTTGTTTTTTTAGGGAATCCCGGCACAGGCAAAACTACTGTTGCAAGGCTTTTCAGCGAGATTTATTCTGCACTGGGCATCCTTCCCAGGGGACAACTTGTCGAAGTCGATAGGCAAGGGCTTGTAGCAAGTTTTATTGGTAAAACCGCAGAAAAGACTAAAGAGGCAATCGACAGAGCGATAGGCGGTACTCTTTTTATTGACGAAGCATATACTCTTATAAAAGG
>PLNZ01000199.1 GCA_003142915.1 Ignavibacteriales bacterium
TTAAGTTCTCTGACATCCAAGTCTGTTCACCGATTTTAACTGTTTTATAACTGGATTGATCACCACATCCAAGTAATAAGAACAGCATTCCTATAGCAATGATATTTACTAATAATACGTTTACTTTCATAGTCTATTCCCTTTTTTAATATTTTGATTAATAGAATTTATGAATTGCCATTACTGATCTTGGCTTTAACCATATTAATTAAAGTTTTCCAGAATAACTCCGAAATGAAAATATACCACTTCCCTCCGATGCATATACGGTAATTTTTATAATTGCAGTATTTTGTGAATCAAATATTTTCCCATTTCCATCATGGAAATATTCGGTGAAGAACATCAGTTGTTCATTTGGTTGCAAGTACTTTCGCCCTCTACCCGGAATATATGTATCGGTACTATTTGGGAAAGTATCCATTATATATTCATCATTTACTTTTACTTCTATTAATGTAATTGGTTCGCTTTCTTCATTAGTTATCCAAAATGCCGATGAATCTCCATTTTTAAGAATATTAACTTTTACATTGAGGTCTTGGTGAACTAAAAAGATTAAAAGTATAATTCCAACAAAAATTATTATTATTATACAGCCGGTAAAATGTGTTTTTTCTTGAGGATTCATTTTATATCCCAATATAATGGATAATTATTGCTTAAGATATTTCTTTTCATGTTAAATACTTAGTCGTGCATTACTTAATATTGTTTTGATTTAAAAACTGAATACCAGCAATTAGATAAGAACTTTTTTTTATTAGAGCTTGCTTCAATTAGGGTAGCAGCTATCTAATACCCAATGCAACTTTATAACCAAATAAATACTACAAGGATTAAAGCGTTCAGATTTGAAAGATATCTTATCTCACATCAGCATTATTAACCCGGAAACAACAAATTACAACATTAAATGGATGGGGATTCACTGGAAGCAATCTACAACTATTTTCTAAATTAATTGGTTGCTGTATTCCTTGAGAAATAATTTTAATATCATCTTGCCAGCGATTATCATTCTGTGGAATTGGAAAAAGGACAAAACAAATAATTCCATTTGCTATATTATTATCCCTAAATTTATATACATCATTTATTATACTTGCTCTATTTAATGTTACGGGTCTTGTAAGATTCGCAATACCATCAATCCTCCAACTAGTATTTGGAGTTTTTAGCTCAATAAACCATTTTTTGTCATTAAACAAAAAAGACAAGTCACATTTTGATCCATTTTCAAGTAATTCTTCAATGTGAATTTCGGTAGCTTTATTCTGATAAAGCTTTCTAGCTAACTCAAATTTCAACCACCCTTCAAATTTTGAACGCCTTAACGAAGCAAGACCAATTATTTCGGAATTTACTTGAATAATTTCAGAAGCCCAATTTAGAATTTGTTGATACATTTGATCCTCCTATTTTAATTATTTATTATGCCACCGATTTTATTATCAAAAGGGAATAATCCTTATAATTATATGAAGTAGTTTTCACACTTCCACTTTTAATAGTTAATATCGAACAGCTAAAAGCACACGAAAGCATATTTGGAATTTTCCTCCTGGCGGAAAATTGGGAATAAGTATAAGTAAAGGTAATAATTCAACGAGTTAATGTCAAGAAATTAAAAGCTATTATACTATTTTAGCCACCTTATATTTTTATTTCTAAAGCATAATAAAGATAGACTCAATCCTTCTCAGCCGCTGTCCTTCAAACCGTCATACAATAACCGCTGAATGTCATAATGAGGCCATGCTGCCTCGGGACTTAAACATGTTCTTGCTTTTTCCGGTTCCGCTTCATAGTAATAAGAATCAGAACGGATACAACATTTGAAAAGGCAAGGCCTAAGACGCCGCCGGTTACACCCTCACCGAATCCCATAGTATCGACACAAAATAAAGTAACTGCTATATCGATCAAGAAATACTTACCATCAGTGAAGAACCGATAAATATTAACCAGTAGAACACAAAGCTGCTGGCCAATCCGCGTAATTGGGTTGCTGGAATAGGCTACTCTATATGTGTTATCAAGCCAAACCTTTAATTCCAGATACCAAAATGCAGCAGCCAGAAGCATCATAGCTAAACCGAAGATTAATAAACTAATCATATTACATCATCCTCTTCTCCACAAACGACATATAAGCTCCCTCGCAAAAGATGATATGGTCGTAAACATTAATACCGATTATCTTCCCGGCTTCACTCAACTGCTTCGTCATTTGAATATCTTCATTGGAAGGTTCTATATTGCCGGATGGATGGTTGTGGGCGAGTATTATATTAGCGCATGTTGCAACGATAGCGCCCCTGAAAACCTCTCTCGGATGCACCAGGCTGCTATTCAGGATTCCCTCTGATATAACCTCGAAGCCTGTAACCACGTTGCTGTTATTTAACCAGAAGACTATGAATCTTTCTCTTACTTGACCCTCGAACAAAAACGGAAGTTATCAAACATCTCTTGCGGGCTTGTTATCTTTATTTTTTTATCTTTAAGCTGTGGGTACTCTACGGCTGTATCCTTGAATTTCCAGGTAATAGATTTAATGTAATGTTTCATTGGTTATTCCTTTCATGGTGAAAAGTTATTATTGATAAGTTAATTATAGCAGTAGGTTTTTTGTCTTCTGAAGAGATTGAGAGTTATATTCCCTGGTAGATGTGATATTGAAATTCCACCGGAATGAAAGTTCAGTATAAATACAATAATCCTGCTTATATGAATATTGAGCACTCAATCCAACACATATTATGCCCCTGCAAACTTAGGTATGAACCCTTATAACGATAGACGCATTTACTTAACCGAATATATCTTTAAACAACTTTTCTTTATTTAACCCAGATTGCCACTGACGATGGCGTTTAACCGATTCTGTTCTTTTTCGGCTTGCTATGGAAAGAAATCTGCTGGTTTCTAATGTCCCTAATTTTTCCGTTAAAAGTCTTATTGCTTTGTTAAATAATTCTTCTTCGTTTATATATTCACTTGGTTTCATATTAATTCCTCTTTTATACAAAATTCAATTGGGTTTAATACTTCTATTTCAGTTTTCATTTTTTTGCTTCGTTTTAAAAATTTATCATCACAAGTAATTAAATAATCTGCTGATTGTTCAGCAAAAGCTAAATGCACTGAATCAGCGAAACCAAAGTTTTTTATAATTAATTCATCAGCTCTTTCTCTAACTTTTTTATAATCATATTTCGGTTCCCTTCCATGTACATTCAAAAGATGAACAATTTGAACTTTCTCACGTATATCTTCGATACTCTCAATTTCATTGAAATGCATTGAAGAAATCACCATTTCGTAAATATTTCTTTGAATTCCATTAAGTACTAAATAATAAGCATCGGTTTCTAATCTAATCCTCATATTATTCTGATTATCAAATGGACGGCATATTGTACAAACGTCAAGATATAATTTCTTCATTTATTGTTTATTTTTTTTATACGGCTATTATAAACCTAATAATAATACATTACTAATATATGGAATTATATAAATATTTTTATTTTATAATGCTTTAAGTCGACGGAGAAATTTCTTATAATCACATCAGTAGAATAAATAGTACATTAATTATGTCCATTTGTCCTTATTTTTTTGATAATTTGTACTTCAATTTGTACTTCCGCTTTTTTAGGGCAGGATTTCAATGTGAGATAAGTGGTCTAATTATAATGTCTTAAGGGTATTAAAATTATTCTCAAATTTAATTAATTGTGGCCTCTTAATCAGCAGGTCGCGGGTTCGAATCCCGCAGGGTGCACTAATAGTGCGGAAAATGGTTCTTTTTCGCACTTTTTTATTTTAAAGAGTTGTACTAACAAATTGTCCTAAAATAGCCTAATATTTTATCATTCGGTTATAATTACTATGGCAAAATTTTATCTCAAATCTTAAATAAATTTCCACCTAATGCAGCGGGCATTTGAGGTAAAGTCGTAAAATAGATTAAATCTTTCTCACTTTTTAATTTAGTATATTACAAAGTTACTTTTATTACATTAGAGTTACATTCGTAACCAAAAAAAATTAGGGAATGTTTTTCTTCTTCAAAAACTGGTTGGCACACCAATTGTTGAATATGAGAAAAAAGGAATAAAAACATGACGGATTCAAATTTATCAACTCATGAAATCGCGGAATTAAGTATTGCCGTGGACCTGCTCGAAAATCTCTCATTTGGGATTCAGGTTGCAAATAAAATCGGATATCCAATTGAAAAAGCTATTGAAAGTCTTCCTGAAAAATGGAAGCCCAAAATTGCTGAAGTTACAACATCAGCGCTTCGCTCATCGTTAAGAGTAATCACAAAAACCTTTGATTCCAGCGTTTATTCTAAACCTAAAAATTTCTTGCACAAATTAACCGTCTCCGCATCCGGCGCTATTGGCGGGGCTTTGGGATTTTTTGCTTTATCTGTTGAGCTGCCGTTTTCAACTCTTATTATGTTAAGATCTATTGCAGATATAGCTAAATCTGAGGGCGAGGACTTAAATGATGTATATACTCAATTAGCTTGTATAGAAGTCTTTGCTTTAGGCGGTAAATCTAAAAAAGGCGATAATTCCGAACCAGGTTATTTTGCAATAAGAGCTGCTTTAGCCAAAGCTGTTTCGGAGGCTGCAGCTTATATTGCTGAAAAGGGTCTCGCTGAGGAAGGCGCTCCTATAATAGTAAGATTAATTGCTATTATCGCTGAACGGTTTGGTATTGAAATATCTGAAAAAGCTGCCGCGCAAAGCATTCCGGTTATTGGCGCTGCCGGGGGCGCTATTATTAATTTCGTCTTTATTAACCATTTCCAAAATATAGCAAGAGGTCATTTTACAGTCAGACGATTAGAAAAGAGATATGGTAAAGACATTATAGAATACGAATACAAAAAAATTAAAAATAATTTAAGGTAAAGATATCTAAACGAAAAAAAACTATCCTTTAAAAAATTAAATATATTTCGTAGAAGGGATAAGTTTAATTTGAATATTACAAGCTGCAATTGATCACTTCAACTATTAAAGTATAAAAATAATCCGCCGCTGTAAAAGTTACAAAAAGAAACTGTCATAATCGGCGCCGGTAAAGCCTTGGAAGAAATTGGAAATGAATTTTATGATTAACTACCTGGGATAGGAATGGCGATTTATATTATAACTGAATAAAGATTCCGGTTGCTTGTGCACCAAATAATTGCAAAATTTGGAGGGTATAATAATTCATTAGCTGTGATTTGTTCCTGTTTAACATATTAAGGATAATAATAATGGAAATATGTCATTTACCGTTAAAATTTTTGGGGAAATATTTTTTTCTATGTTTCTTACCGTTGCTATTAAATGCTAATACCCGGATCAATGCTCAAAGTTATAACCGGGGTATTGGTATTTATCCCGGAAGCCTTAAAGAAGATTTTTCTCCTTCAATGAAAATTGATAAAAAGAATTACAGGAACATTGCGTTACTAAAACCTGTTTATAGCTCCGGCAGTTATGATTATAATTTAACCGCACAGTTGATAACCGATGGGATAAAAGAGACGCAATTGCCCGGCTGGATAGTAACGACAACCAGCAACGGTATTCTCCCGCGCAACGAACGTGAATATTTTATAGACAGGCATCTGCAGACCAGGAAAGAATTTGAAGGAAATAATTTTTGGATTCAGATGGAATTAGCCGGTAATTACGTTATTCCGGAAGTTGACGGCTTTAAATTGTCCGGCAATATAGCCATCGATACTTTACAGACTGAAATCAAACCCTGGCAAATAACTGTTAGCGGTTCCAACGACGGTAAAGAATGGAAAATAGTGGGAACTTTAACGGACAACAAACTTCTCGGCGATACATTAACCGGTTTCCAAAGGGTTTTCTCTCCTAAAAACTATAGGATATTCAGCAAAGAGATTACGCTTAATGAAAGTGTTAGTTATAAATTTTACCGCGCAGAATTCAATTCACCGAATATTAAAAGCTGGTCAATTAGTGGGTTTGCAATGACGAAAAATGGGAACTACTGCAATATTGGAGGACCGTATAATTTTACCAGCGCATGGAAAAGTTTAGGCTCTCAAAAGGAGTGGATTTATATCGATCTTGGCGCAAAATGTTCATTTGACAATATTAAACTTTACTGGTTAAAACGCCCTGCAGCCGGGACAATACAAACATCCGATGATTCAAAGACATGGAAGGAGATTTCTGCATTACCGGTCGATTCATCATCAATAGACAATATAAAATATGTTAAACCCGTCGAAGGAAGATATGTTTGTTTGATGCTGGATAAAGCCGTATCACAGGAGGATGGTTATATCTTGAGCGAGATGGAAGTATATGGAACCGGTGCAACGTATGCATCAGCGCATGCGCAAGCAAATGTTGAAAAAGATGGTAAAATGAAATTATCAGGCGGCGCATGGAAACTTCAACGGCAATCGCTTGTTAAGGGAAGCGAAGAATTAATTTCTAAATCAGGCTACAATGATAGTGATTGGATCACTGCGACAGTTCCGGGAACTGTGCTTACTTCGTATATTAATGCGGGGATTATTCCTGATCCCAATTACAGCGATAACCAGCTCTTAATTTCAGATTCATTTTTTTATTCCGATTTCTGGTACCGTGATGAATTCACACTACCAAAAAATTATAACGGTAAAAAGATATTCTTAAACTTCGATGGAATAAATTGGAAAGCCGATATTTATCTTAACGGGAAAAAACTTGGAAAGATAGAAGGAGCTTTCACCCGCCGTAAGTTTGATGTAACTAATGATTTAGTTCCTGGAGAGAAAAACGCAATTGCAGTTCGGATTTATAAAAACGACGCTCCGGGGTATGTTAAAGAACCGACAATTCTAAACCATGATGCGAATGGCGGTGAACTTGGCCTTGATAATCCGACATTTCATGCCTCTGTCGGCTGGGATTGGATACCTACAATCCGGGGGAGAAATATTGGAATATGGAATGATGTCTATTTCTCTACCAGCGGGCAGGTTACTATTGAAGATCCATTCGTCAATACAAGTCTTCCTTTACCGGATACAACTTTTGCAGATGTGAAAATTCAAGTAACACTTAACAATCATAAAGCCGAAAATGTTAAGGGAAAGCTGAAAGGACAAATAGGCAATGTTAAATTTGAATTACCGGTTACACTTTCATCTTCAGAATCGAAAACACTTACTTTAGATTCATCTACATTTCCATACCTTCATTTAAAGAATCCAAAGCTCTGGTGGCCTAATGGTTATGGTAAACAAAATCTTTATGATGTGAAGCTCGAATTCCTTACATCGAATGGAGAGTTGTCCGATTCGAAAGAATTCAAAACCGGTATTAGGGAGATGACTTATTCTGAAGATGGCGGAGCTTTAAGAATTTGGGTAAACGGGAAAAGATTTATTGGACGCGGAGGCAATTGGGGCTTTTCAGAATCGAATCTCAATTATCGTTCACGCGAATATGATATTGCAGTTCGTTATCATAAAGAAATGAACTTTACGATGATACGAAATTGGGTTGGACAAACCGGTAATGATGAGTTCTATGAAGCATGTGATAAATACGGAATAATGGTTTGGCAGGATTTCTGGCTTGCTAATCCGGCAGATGGGCCGGATCCTGAAGACAATAAAATGTTCTTGCAAAATGCCGAAGATTTTGTAAGAAGAATTCGGAATCACCCATCAATAGGATTATATTGCGGACGTAACGAAGGAAATCCTCCCGTTGAAATTGATAAACCGCTAAGAGAAATGTTGTTACAGCTTACTCCCGGTATTAAATATATTCCAAATTCGGCATGGGAAGTAGTCAGCGGCGGCGGTCCTTACCGTGCTATGCCTTTAAAATATTATTTCGACAAAAGAGCCACACCGAAACTCCATAGTGAGATTGGAATGCCTAACTTAGTGTCGGCGGAAAGTCTCAAGCTAATGATTCCCGATTCTTCTGCGTGGCCAATTAACCGTATATGGGGAATTCATGATTTCAATCTTGAAAGCGCTCAGTCGGGCAAATCATTTATCAGTTTAATGGAAGAGAGTTTTGGGAAGATAGATAATCTTAAAGATTGGTTATCCTATGCGCAGTGGATAAATTATCAAGGATACAGAGCAATATTTGAAGCACAAGGTAAAAATAGAATGGGAATTCTTTTATGGATGAGCCACCCGGCATGGCCTTCCCTTGTTTGGCAAACTTATGATTATTACTTCGAACCTA
>PLNZ01000305.1 GCA_003142915.1 Ignavibacteriales bacterium
TTATCCCGACAGCAAAAAAAGTCAGATTTTCAATTGGGAATGATTTAGAAAATCATGTAGGTCTGAGCGATACAGGGTATAAAAATCTTCATAAACTTTTCAAATTAAATATGGTAATTAATATAATTGTTCTGATTAATTTTCTATTTGCAATAACTCACAGATTATTTGGTAAATAGATAGCTAAATGAAAAAAGTACTTGTTTTAGGATCAACCGGATCAATCGGATTAAACACACTGGAAATTATTAGAAAATTTCCCATCGATTTTGAGATAACGGGTTTATCAGTAAATCAAAATACGGGAATTCTAAATAAACAAATTGAAGAATTTCGTCCTGAGGCAGTTGTTGTTTGCGATAAATTAAAAGCAGCTGAATTTAAAAAAATATTCGCCGGCAAATGTGAAATCCTTACGGGCAATGAAGGATTAATCGAAATTGCACAAAGAGGCAATTATGATATTATTGTTTGTGCTTTAGTCGGATTTGCAGGACTGGCGCCTACGATTNNAATAAGGAGACTTTAGTAACTGCCGGAGAATTTGTAAAGGACATGTGTGTCAAATTTGGGACTGAAATAATTCCTATAGATTCAGAACATAGTGCGATATTTCAGTGTTTAGTTGGAGAAGATCATAGTAAGATTAAAAAAATAATTCTTACTGCTTCCGGCGGACCATTTTTAAATAAAGATAAGTCGGAATTTCAAAAAATAACGGTAGCCGAAGCATTGGATCATCCGAATTGGAAAATGGGAAGTAAAATTACAATAGATTCTGCTACCATGATGAATAAAGGGTTTGAAGTGATAGAAGCTTTCTGGCTTTTCAATTTACCCAAAGAACAGATTGAGATAATTGTTCATCCGCAGTCAATTATTCATTCAATGGTTGAGTTTCAGGATGGATGCATAAAAGCACAATTAAGTTTACCGGACATGAAACTTCCGATTTTATATGCACTAACCTATCCGGAAAGATATAAATACGACATGATTAAGACCGACTTTAAAAAAATCGGAAGTCTGACGTTTTTTGAGCCGGATTTTAATAAGTTTAGATGTCTAAAAATTGCTTATGATGTTATTGGTGAAGGTGGAACCGCTCCCTGCATTCTTAATGCGGCAAATGAAATCAGTGTTGCTAAATTTCTTGCCGGGAAAATTAAATTTACTCAAATTTCTGAATTAATTGAGGATGCACTTAATTCCATAACCAATAACACAAAAGCCGACTTGGAATCAATAATTGAAAGCGATAAAAAAACTCGGGATTACCTATCTCAAAAATATAAGTAAAGGAATCAGATGGAATATGTTTTATATTTTATAATAACAATTGGGGTACTGGTTTTTGTTCATGAATTCGGACATTTTGCCTCTGCCAAACTTTCGAAAATGAGGGTTGATGTTTTTGCTTTAGGATTTGGCAAAAGATTATTTGGATGGAATAAATTAACCGGATTTACATTTGGCGACCTTCCAAAAGATTTTGACGGACAAGGGCATACTGATTACAGATTATCTCTCCTTCCATTAGGCGGTTATGTTAAAATAGCCGGAATGGTTGACGAAAGTTTTGATACAAAATTTACCGAAAAAGAACCGCAGCCCTGGGAATTCCGTTCAAAGAAAACTATCCCGAAGTTATTTGTTATAACTGCCGGTGTATTGATGAATCTTTTGCTGACTCTTATAATTTTTTGGGGTATAAATTTCTTTCAAGGCAAGCTAATTTTAAAGACAACTTCAATATCAAATGTTGAACAAGGCAGTGCCGCACAGCAGGCAGGATTTCAATCCGAAGATAAAATTATCTCTGTGAACGGTAATGCAGTAATAAATTGGGATCAGGTTGTTGAAAGTATTCTTATAAACCGCAGTTCATCCGATTTAATGGTAAAAGTCGAAAGAAACGGCGCGTTGCTGGATGTTTCAATTCCACACAAATTATTGAATGTGAATTCTTCAAAAGGATTTATTTTTAGTCCGGGTCCAACTCAAATTCTTATTGATCAAGTAATGAAAAATTCTCCCGCGCAGGATGCCGGATTTAAGGGCGGAGATTTCATTCTTGCCATTAATAATATTCCTATAAACGAAGCCAGTAAAATAACAGGGATTATTTCATCCAATAAAGATAAAGTAATGCCCGCTGTTCTGTTGCGGGATAAAGATACAATCCGTACTAATGTAAAAGCGACGATGGATGGGAAAATAGGAATTAGTTTTAAACCCGGATATACAGGAAAAATTGAATACCGCACTTATGGTTTTTTCAGTTCTATTTCAAATGCATTTTCAAATGCCGGCCAATATACTTATTTAACATTCAGCATGTTTAAAGATGTTATTACAGGAAAGAGGGCATTTAATCAGACATTTGGAGGACCTCTTAAGATTGCGCAATATGCAGCTAAATCTGCCGATACAGGTATAATGGCATTTTTATATTTTCTCGCAATGTTGAGTTTAAGTTTAGCCATTATTAATATACTGCCCTTCCCGGTTTTGGATGGAGGACATTTTCTTATCATTTTGCTGGAAGGTCTTTTCAAGAAAGAACTTCCAATTAAAATTAAAATCGCAATTCAGAATACAGGTTTTGTAATTCTGCTTCTTCTAATGGCATTTATTATTTACAACGATTTTATCAGTCTCTAAGTAATTCGCCTTCAGGGCTCTTTATACAGAGCCCTTTACTTTTTTCCATTTTATAACTTTCGAATAGTGAATTGACCCTACCGTGAGAGTCTGT
>PLNZ01000230.1 GCA_003142915.1 Ignavibacteriales bacterium
TTTATCTTTGTTTAGTTTAAATGAAAAAGAAAATCTCCATATTGTCTTTAGTAATAGTTTTTTTCGTTTCCACAACGAGTCTACCGATTACTGTTCATCTCTGCCGAATGACTCAAAAAGCGACAACCTCCAACTGCAGTATGATGGGACATTGCAAAATGAGCTGCAAAAATCAATCTGTTAAAGAAGCTCATTTACTACAAATAAATAATAACTGCTGCTCAACAAAGACAATTGATACTTCTGTAAAGGATGAATATTTATCACAAAAAAATGGTAATAGCGATAACATTCAATCGTTAGTCTTCGTTTTAACAAACAACCCGTTTGAAAGTATTGAACAATTAAATTCAAATAAAAAATATTTTCAGGACTTTTCTCCCCCTCTGCTTACAAATAACACCTTGTATCTAAGTAATTCCGTGCTTCTTATCTAAATCTCTCACTTTCTGATTCCCTCCGGTTTAACCAGCCGGGCTATATATTTCATTTTAAAAAATTTTAAGTCAAAAAACTTTGACTGATCAATTCGGAGTTTATATATGATCGAGAGAATTATCGATTGGAGCGCAAAAAACAGGTTTATTATAATCTTAGGCTACATAATTTTGGCAGGATTCGGCATCTACAGCCTTATCAATTTGCCTGTTGATGCGATTCCTGATTTGTCTGATAACCAGGTGATTATCTATACGGAGTGGATGGGACGCTCACCTGAGATAATAGAACAGCAGGTAACTTACCCGCTTGTTTCTGCCCTGCAAGGACTTCCGCAAGTAAAGGCTGTCCGCGCAACATCCATGTTCGGAATGTCGTTTGTCTTTGTTATCTTTAACGATAATACAGACACTTATTTTGCACGCAACCGCATTTTAGAAAGATTAAGCACTATCCGTTCACAGCTTCCTGCCGGTGTAACTCCGACTTTAGGACCGGATGGAACCGGCGTTGGACATGTTTATTGGTACACAGTTGAAGGGAAAGATTACGACCTTGGCGCTTTAAGATCAATTCAGGATTGGTATGTCAGATATAAATTATCTTCAGTTGAAGGTGTTTCAGAAGTAGCAAGTATAGGAGGATATGTAAAGCAATACCAGGTAGATATAGACCCTGACCAGCTCCGTGCCTATGATGCAACTACTTCCGATGTAATAAATGCTATTCAAAGTAATAATAATGAAGTAGGCGGAAAGATAATTGAAGCAAACGATGCTGAATATTTTGTTCGCGGGCAGGGATATATCAATTCTAAAAGTGATATTGAAAATTCAATTATTAAATCCGGTTCCAACGGAACTCCCGTACTTTTAAAAGATGTTGCAAAAGTTCAAATTGGCGGGGATATACGCAGAGGCTCTCTTGACAAAGATGGAAAAGGTCAGGTAGTCGGAGGTATAATAGTAATGCGCAGCGGTGAAAACGCTAAACAGGTAATAGATCGCGTAAAAGAAAGAATAAAAGAAATATCGCCGGGACTTCCGCCGGGTGTTGAAATAAAAGCCTCTTATGACCGCAGCACATTAATTGAGCAGTCCGTAAATACTCTTGAACATTCTTTAATTGAAGCTGCAATTGTTGTTTCACTGATGGTTGCAATTTTCCTTCTACATTTTAGAAGCATTCTAAGAATTATAATTGAAATACCTGTATCGGTATTGCTCTCGTTTATTTTAATGCGCTTGTTCGGTATAACTTCAAATATAATGAGCTTGGGCGGAATAATCCTGGCAATAGGAGTTATAGTCGACGCCTCGATTGTTATGGTTGAGAATGCTTACCGTAATATTGCCCATGCTATGGAAGAAAAAGGGAAACTTACTCCGGAAGATTACAAACGCATCTCTATTATATCTGCCAAGCAGGTAGGACGCGCAATTTTCTTTTCAGAACTTATAATATTGGTTTCATTCCTGCCTGTATTTTTATTAACCGGACAGGAAGGGAAACTTTTCCACCCGCTTGCTTACACAAAAACGTTTGTGGTGGCTTCATCGGCGATAGTTTTAATCACATTAATACCTGTGCTGATGACTATGCTTATGCGCGGCAAATTCAGGCCTGAAAATGAAAACCCGGTTACTAAGCTTTTTATTAAAATTTATGACCCGGTAATTCACTGGGTATTGAAGCATCGCAAAATAACTATTGCAATCAATATTATTGCCCTGCTTATAACAATCCCGATGATTATGCATACGGGTTCGGAGTTTATGCCGCCGCTGGACGAAGGGTCAATTCTTTATATGCCTGTTACCATGCCCAATATTTCAATTACTGAAGCAAACAGGATACTCCAGGAACAGGATAAAATAATCAAAAGTGTTCCTGAAGTTGCTCATGTACTTGGCAAAGCAGGAAGGGCTGAAACAGCAACTGATAACGCCCCCTTAAGCATGGTTGAAACAATCATACTCCTTAAACCGAAAGATCAATGGAGACCGGGGATAACCAAAGCGGATATTGTGGCTGAATTAAACGATATGCTTCAAATACCCGGTGTCGTAAACGGATGGACACAACCGATTATAAATAGAATCAATATGCTTTCAACAGGAGTAAGAACCGACATAGGATTAAAAATTTTCGGCGATAATCTTGATTCACTTGAAGCTTATGCAATCCATGCCGGGCAACTACTCAAAACGGTTGACGGCACTGCCGATGTTGTTGCTGAAAGGGTACAAAATGGTTACTACCTTGATATTCAGCTTAAGAAAAACATTGCTGCCCGGTATGGATTAAACATCAGCGATTTGCAAAATATAATTGAGACTGCAATAGGCGGAGAAAACCTCGGTGTTGTTATTGACGGCAGAATGAGATTCCCAATCCGCATGCGATACGAACGTGATTACCGTAATAATATAGACGATATAAAAAATTTAATCATCCCTGTATCAGCTTCATCCGGAAGTGTTACATCAGCCGGAATGAATTCAATGGCGCAGACTTCACCTAAAAGCAATTCAAGTTCAATGGAAGGTATGTCCGGTTCAAATAGTTCTTCAATTCAAACGGCGTCGACAGGCTCCGCAGATTTCAGTCTTTTATCTACTGATAATAAAAGCACTGTTTCCTATCTTCCCCTTTCCGAACTGGCAGATATAAAAGTTGTAACCGGTCCACCTATGATAAGCAGCGAGAATGGAATGCTTCGTTCTATAGTATATATGAATACACGCGGCAGGGATATGGGAAATGTTATGTCAGATGCAAAAAAAATAATCGAAGAAAATTTAAACCTTCCTCCGGGATATTCCTATACCTGGAGCGGCCAGTATGAAAGCAAAGTACATGCACAGAGAACAATGGAAATTATAATGCCCGTTGTCTTCTTAATAATTTTTGTTCTCCTTTATTTCACTCTTCATGATTATAAAGAAGCCGGCGTTGTAATGCTTTCAGTTCCGTTTGCGCTTATCGGCGGAATGTACACAATATTTTTCCTCAAATATAATTTTTCCGTAGCTGTGTGGGTTGGATTTATTGCACTATACGGCGTAGCAGTGGAAACGGGTATTGTTATGGTCGTTTATTTACATGAAGCGCTTGATAAAAGATTAAAAGCACATTATGACGGCAAACGGGATAAAATTACAAATAAAGATATATATGAATCCGCAATTGAAGGCTCGGTGCTAAGGCTTCGCCCAAAACTGATGACTGTATTAACCGCCATGATAGGGTTAGTTCCTGTAATGTGGGCAACCGGAACCGGTTCCGATATGATGAAGCCGCTTACAGCGCCTATGATTGGAGGATTATTAACTTCTGCCGTACACGTTCTTATAGTTACTCCAATTCTATTTGTTATTATGAAAGAGCGTGCACTTAAAAAAGGAAAACTTGAAATTTCAAAAATGGCTGGTTGGATGAAAGAGGGAGATAATGAATAATTTAATAATCACACGGGAATTTATGAACAGAATACAAAATATGTTATCAGATACTTCACGGGCTGCCTTTTGGATTGTAATGATCTTAATTTTTGGGTTTGTCCCGAATATCTGCGCCCAACCGGTCGATTCATTGGTCACTGAAGCAATCCAAAACAATCCTAAATTAAAATCACTTAAATATAACCTGCAGTCTGCGGATTACAGATCGGAATCGGTGAGCACGCTTCCGCCGCCAACTCTCGGTATTGAGTTTAATCAGATTCCGGCAGGTAAATATAATCTATGGGACGATGCTCTTTCAAATTCACTTTCACTTTCGCAAATGTTTATGATCGGCGGGAAACTTAGCGCTATGTCCGATGTTGAAAAGAAAAGTGCGCTAATCTCCGGCGATGATTACCAGGCATATAAAATAAACCTGACGGCACAAGTTAAGATGGAATATTATTCGTTATGGCTGTTTGATAAAAAAATCGATCTGCAGAAGAATGATATTAAGCTGCTTAATGATTTAATTAACTCAGTTATCATATTGTACCAGGTGAATAAGATAAACCAGGCTGATCTTCTCACTCTAAAAAGTGAAGTTGCTTCAAATGAAACGCAGCTTTTAATTCTTCAAAATCAGAAAGAAGCTGAAACCTATAAGTTGAATAAGCTTCTCGGAAGAGAATTGGATTCGAAAGATATTTATATTGAAAAAGAAATCCGTATTGATTCTCTGAACACATCAATGGGTGAGCTTCAGTCAAGGCTTGAAGAAGTGAATCCTTCTTTGAAAAAAATGGATAATATGATTGAAATGAATCTTGCTATGAAAAATGCAAATGATAAAGAACTTATTCCCGATTTAATGGTACAGGGTATGATAATGCGTATGCCGCAGGGAATGATATTAACGGCAAAATCAGATCTTTCAATGCTTATGCCGCAAACAGAGTATATGTACTCATTGATGGCTTCGATTACACTGCCGTTTGCTCCCTGGTCGGTAAATAAATTCAAAGCTAAGGATGAGGAAATTTTATCCGGCATTAAAGGAATCGAATATGAAAAAGATGATATGAATAGAGAAATGATTTCCGGTTTGAAAAATGCCCTGGTAAAGTATAAGACTTCATCCGATTTAATTAAGCTTAACTCTACTTATGTTATTCCATTATATAAACAAGCAGTTGAAGCTCAAATTTCTGCATATCAAAACAACAGGACAAATATTAATTCAGTAATAGACGCAAGCAGGATGCTCTTAATGCAGGAAATGAATTACTATATGGCACAGGCAGATCATCAGATGTCGCTTGCAGAGATTGAAATGATGATTGGTACGGAATTAAAATAACAAATAATTTAAAATATGTATAAGAATTTTTTAAAAGGAACTAAAATGAAATATCTAAGTTTAAGTTTAATTTTTCTGGCTTTGTTTTTGTTTGCCTGCTCAAACAGACAGGAAAATAAAGCCCCATCAGCGCAAAACAGCCAGGCAAAAGAAGTATATACCTGCACTATGCACCCGCAGGTAATTTCCGATCATCCGGGAGTGTGCCCAATCTGCGGTATGGAATTGGTCAAGAAAAGTACTGTTGCTCCCAAAGAAGACGGTAATAATATGGCAGGGATGCTATCAATAAGCAATGCACAGGCGGTGTTAGCAAATGTTTCAATCGTAAAAGTTAAAAAAGAAATTCTGAAAAAACAGCTTACTGCATATAGTTATATAGATTTTTCAGAAGAAAATAAGAAAATGATTACCGCCCGTTTTAACGGCAGGATTGAAAAATTATTTGTGAATAAAACGGGAGACTACATTCGTAAGGGTGAAAAGCTTTTTGAGATATACAGCCCGGATCTTGTACAGGCACAAAATGAATATCTTATTGCTCTTAATAATTCAGAGCAAATCGGGAATAATACTGTATTGTTAAAATCCGCCAGAAAAAAGCTTGAACTATTCGGAGTAACCGATTCACAGATTAAGAACCTTGAAGCGACACACGAAGTGAATTTAACTTTAACTTACTACTCTCCTTTCAGCGGTACGGTTATAGATAAAAAAGTTGAAGAAGGAATATATGTAAATGAAGGCTCCGAAATTTATAACATAGCTGATCTTTCAACTGTATGGAATACAGTTGATGTATTTGAAAAGGATTTAAGCGCAGTAAAAATTGGAAGTACAGTTTCACTTAAACTTCAGGCTTATCCCGGTGAAAACTTTGAAGGCAAAGTCACTTTCATTTATCCTGTTGTAAATTCACAAACGAGAACAATAAAAGTCAGAACTGTATTTGCAAATTCTTCAGGCAAACTAAAACCTCAAATGTTCGGGCAGACATTTTTTGAAAACAATATCGGCATCGGCCTTGTAGTACCGGAAGATGCCGTTCTCTATACAGGTAAAAGTACTATTGTCTGGATAAAAACATCCGATGGAATGTATGAACCCCGCGAAGTAACAGTGGGAATAAAATTTAATAATGAATACCAAATCTTATCCGGCTTAAAAGAAGGCGAAGAAGTCGCCGCCACAGGCGGATTCCTTCTTGATTCGGAAAGCCGGTTAAAAGGTACGAATAATACTAACCCGGCTGATAAATCTAATAAAGGACAGGATAATTCAGGCGGTATGCCCGGAATGAAAATGTAATTAAACAATTAAATAAAAGGAAAGCTATGAAAACAAAAATGCTTCTCAATTACTGTTTTCAATTTTCAGTAGTTTTAATAATCGCTTCATTTATCGGACTGACAGGGTGCTCAAAAGAAAACAGTACAAAAGCCCCGGAGAATCAAACTCAACAAGCAGAAAAGAAGGATGCCGGCGACTTATCTATTGTAAGGGATAAAAATGTCAACGTTGATTCATTAGATCAGGATAAAGACGGCTATCTTTATCAATGCGGAATGGATTATGATGTTATTTCCGATAAGCCGGGTACATGCCTTAAATGCGGTATGCAATTGAAAAAAGTATCCGTTGCCGATGCTAAAAAAAATTTAGATGCTTATAGTAATAATGAATAACAAAATAATCACATTAACTAAACAAAAAGGAGTAAGAACAATGAGGTCTAATTTGATTAAAACTGTAATTTTAATATTTTTCTTTTTGGGTATAACTTTAACTTCTGTTTATGCAGGCAGTTTAACACCAAAAGACAGTACAAACCACAAAAATCAGGAAAATGCAAATGTAGGAAAATGCAAAGAATCTACTAGTTGTAAAGACATGGACAAAACAATGAAAATGGATTCTAAAAAAGTAAATAAGGAAAACGTTAATAAAGTTATTAACTTAAAAGCTATTGATAAGAACAAGGATGGTAAAGTTTATCAATGCCCGATGGATTTTGATGTCTTATCAGATAAACCGGGTAAAGATCCTAAATGCGGAATGGAGCTTAAAGAAGTTACTCTTGCACAGGCTAAGAAAAACTTAACGGATCACGGCTTCCAGGTTAAATAATAATTATCTTTAGTATAACCTGCAATTTATTATTGCAGGTTATGTATTGATTAAAAATATAATAGGTATAACAATGAAATGTTTACTGAGAATTGTCCTGACGGTTGCAGCGCTTCTTTTCATCTTTATTATTTTTATTTATTCCGGAATTTATAATATCAGTGCTATGGTATCTCATAACAGGGTTACCCTTAAACTTATATCATTTTTAACGGATAATTCAATTAAACATTATTCAGAAAATATTACTGTGCCTAATCTCACGGATTCTTTTTTAATAGAAACAGGATTTGCTCATTATAAAGAAATGTGCGTTGACTGTCACGGCGCTCCGGGCATCCAACCTGATGAAATCGGGCGCGGGCTTTATCCAGGACCTCCCGAACTGGCAAGATCAATTAAAGACTGGACTTCCTCCCAACTATTCTGGATTACAAAAAACGGTATTAAAATGACAGGTATGCCTTCTTTCGGAAAGACACATAAGGATGATAAAATTTGGGCTATTGTTGCTTTTATTAAAAAGCTTCCCGGAATGACAAAAGAGCAATATATGGCTTATGATAAGTCCGTTAAAGAAAAGGATGAGGATTAGACATAAATCATCTAATTATATTTTTAAATTGAGATTAACTGTAAGGACAAATAAAGGAGTATTTATGGCTGAAGAAATGGAAGTTCCTACGGAACATTTACAAGAAACAATAAAAGAAGCAGCAGAGGAAAGCAATAACAGGTGGATATTAATGGTTGCACTTACCGCTGCCTTACTGGCAGTTTTGGCAGCCGTGGCTTCCTTGCTGGCAAGCTACCATGTAAATGAAGCAATGATAGAGCAGCTTAAAGCCTCTGATCAGTGGGCGTATTACCAGGCTAAGGGAATAAAGCACGAAGTACTTGAAAGTAAAATTGAACTATTGAAAAATTTAGATAAAAAAATCTCCTTTCAGGACCAAAGCAAATTAACCGAATATGACAAGCAGCAGAAAGAAATTGAATTAATCGCACGGGAAGCGGAGATATCTTCCTCGGGACATATGGAAATCCATCATATCCTTGCAAAAAGCGTGACGCTGTTTCAAATAGCAATTGCTGTATCTGCTATTGCAGTACTTACAAGAAAGAAATGGATGTGGTACGGCAGTATTATTTTAGGTTTGGGAGGAATTTTGTTTTTATTGCAAGGGATTATATAGAGACGGGGTACTGCAAATAATTAAAAATATTCTGATTAAAGCTTGGAATTTTTTTTAATTTGTCCGATATTTGGCAGGCTTAAATTTGAAGTTATAATATAATCTGACTTTGAATTTATTGCTATTTTTTTATCTAAAATTTTGGGGGCTTAGCTCAGTTGGTTCAGAGCATCTGCCTTACAAGCAGAGGGTCGGAGGTTCGACTCCTTCAGCCCCCACATAAAAAGCCTTGATTTTGAACGAATCGAGGCTTTTTTATTTTGTGAGTTTTTGAGAATCCCTCTGATTGTGTACCGAAAATGTACCGACTTTGTACCGACTTTTTGTAGATACAATCCTGAGTTTAGTGATTGGTTAATATGTGAAGTTAATTTTTGCATTATTTGTTCTAATTAAATTACACACTGATTTTCTTATGTGCAACTTAAATAAATAAACTACATAAATAAATAAACTACCCTGCCGTAAACGGACGGGGTATCAAAGCCCAAAAACCCTGAGAGGATATGCCGCAAGCGGGAATTTGACCCTGGAGAGATTAAACCTTTCGGATATAACTTCGACTGGAGACTTATTAATTCTGCAGATTTCGGCGCCTACACTTCCAGGGTAAGATACTTTGGAATGTTTGCAAAACTGCATATTCCGATAGTATTTCCAAAACCAACCCATAACCGGTTTGGCAAAGGTCTTTCAAAATGGAGGGCCGTAAAGAAAGTACTTGATCTTGAAGATGAAGGAAAATCTATTTTTGACAGAAGAAAGCCTTTGGTTAAAAGGACTCTTGACAGGATTGCCTATGGAATTGAAAAATTTGTTCTTAATGGAGAACAACAATTCGCACTTTCCTACTATGGAAGCGGGGATAATATCCATTCTATTGAAAAACCGTTAAATACTTTAACAACCAAAGATACATTTGCCATCATAAATGCTGAAAAGGGCGAAAATTTCCTGATGGAATATTATGGACGCAATAATTGTGTTCATTCAGTTGAAGAACCGGCCAAGACGATCTCTACGCAGGTTCTAATGGTGCTTATAAGGGTCGAGAAGAAGCAGTTTCTTACAAGTCATATCCATCGCCCCACAGCAAACTCGTCGCTTGAGGAGCAGCTCTTATCGCAACAGA
>PLNZ01000117.1 GCA_003142915.1 Ignavibacteriales bacterium
GCTTACATGATTTACAGGGTTTATCGGTATTATTTACTTTTAAATTTGGCGAATTTTAAAATATTTAATAATATTATTAATTGAGAAAATTATGAAAAAACTTACTTACTTTATAAAAATAACCCGGTACGATTATCCTGAATGGGCACAGTTAACAATTATTTTTTTATTTGTTTTTTTTGCATTTAATATGCTATCTTTTTCTTTCGCTCAGAATACATCCCGGGATTCAATTACAGCGGAAACAAATCAGATTGGTGCTATCAATAATTATTTACCACTGTCCGAATATACTTATGCAGGACATGAGAATTACTCATTAGACGGTTCCCTTCCAATAACAGTATTTGATTCACCGGAAACAAATCTGATAGATTCTATAAATGATTTTGTTCCGCTGTCTCAATTTACCTATGCAGGACAACAGCGTTACACTTTAGATGGTTCGCTTCCAAGAGCAGTTACCGAAATAAAATCAACCAATCTTGCAATTCTTAGCGGACTTTATCTTGGCACAATGGTAGGTCTTCACATTTATCAGCACAATGCATGGTGGAAGGATCAAAGAAGAGGTTTTCATTTTGAAGAAGACTGGGTTTCCGCATTACAAGCTGATAAATCCGGCCATGCTTACGGCGGATATATGGCATCTTATTTAATGAGCGAAGGCTTAATGGCATCCGGATTTGACTGGAATGATGCAACCCTTTGGGGTGCTGTCTTCGGATGCGTTTATCAAACTTATGTTGAAGTTAATGACGGCTTTGCGAAAGAGTGGGGATTCAGCCCCTCCGACTGGTATTTTGATGCACTTGGCCCATTATTCTTTTTAGCCCAGCATCATGTAGAAGCATTGCAGAACATTACTCCTAAATGGCAATATATTCCTACTACATGGTATAGCCAACCTCAAATAGTGCGGCCGGCTACCGTATTTGACGACTATAATAGTTCATCATTCTATTGGTCGTTAAATGTTTACAACATTCTTCCTGAAAAATTAAAACCGTATTGGCTCCCCTGGTTGAATATTGCCGTAGGTTACGGCGCAAATGCAGTTGATGCAGTTTCAGACCCTAACGAGCCGCCCGACCAACTTTCCCAAAGACGTTATATTGTATGTTTGGATTATGATTTAGTCAAACTGTTGCCTGACGGAGGACCGTTCTGGAATTGGTTTAGGCAAAGCCTGGATTTAATTAAATTTCCTGCACCGTCATTTGAATTTTCAAATGGCATAACAAGATTTAGGTTATTTTATCCATTTCATCTTCATTTAGGCAGTCTTAAATTTTAAATTCTAATAGAATCAATTTTTATTATTTTTCAAAATGGTCAATTAAGGGTACTTCTAAAATTAACATTCAGAAAGTCAAAGATCTCTGAATAACCAGTTTTATTAGCATAATAAGGGTTTTTAGAAGTGCCCCCAATAAAAGTTGTATTTATTATAATATAATAGTTTACTCTGTAATTATTAATTTAAAATAGTTTAACAAAAATATTTTGTTAAATAGTTAGTAGTTAATACAGAAAGATAATCACACCATGATCGCAGTTATATTCTTTATAAAATTATTAAATTTCATTTAGCTTCTAACATCTTTTCCGGTTATAATTATTCTTAGCTTAAAGAATATAAATACAATCATGGCTATTCGAAGGTGTAATTAGAAAACGAAAGTAACTCCAAAATTAAACTGATCGTAAGCCAGCGGTGCAGCGGTATTAAACGGCCAGTTCATTTCATCATGTCTTAGCTCATAAAGTCCGTATGAAAGAACATTCTTCAATATAAAGTTTACAACCGGCGCTGCATAAGGTGAGGAGTCTAAGATTTCATTAACGAAGCCGTCTATTGCCCATTGCCCGGCAGCCTCAATTGCCGCTCCGCCTGCCCATTCCCAGAAAATATGCCTCGGAAAAATCACTGATCTTTCATAACCGGCATCAATTGACATATTGGGCATAAATTGAAATTTTATTCCGGCCTCTGTGCTGTTGCCGAAACGAAATGTCTGATTAAATAAATCTGTTGTATTCTTATCATCTGTGTTCAAGGGTGTATCTTCCATTCTTAGCTTTGACCATTCAAATGAGTACGTATGATACGGAATAATTGCGGCAGAGCCTAAATTATAACCGTACCCGGTTGATCTGCCGAACCCAAAACGCCACAAGTCGGTTTTCAAATCAGTGCTTCCCGAAGAATTGTTAGTAAGATCTACTGAGATATTACTAACATAAAAATATTTAAAATTGTAATCAAGAATATTTTCCTCTTCGAAATTGCGTTTCTCACTTGTGTAGCCAAGTTTCAATTCGACAAGGCTGGGATTCCCAAATGATTCATTAAAATTATCCATGCTGATCTTTGAAAAACCATAATTTGCAGTAATAGTGGGGTTACCGGTGAATTCATTATTAAACATATTAAACCTGAAGTGATGATGAAGTTGGTGATGCTTCCAGTTATCATTATTAACTTCTGTTGTGTCTTCACTCTGCGGATATATATATATGAGACTAATCAGGCTTAACATCATAGAAAAAAGTATTTTTTTATAAATCATTTATTTCTCCTTTAATTTTGTTAGAAAAAATCATTTTTATTTTTATTAAGTTCTATCACAGAATCAATCTCTATGCCGCTTTTTATTTATTAAAAAAAGACAAAGTTGTTATCAAAAAATGAGTAACTGAATAATTTGGTAGACACAAACATTTTTTTAATATACAGGCAATTTATTACCAGCTATTGATTTTAACCATTCTTGTAGCAAAAAGGTTACTACTAAATTAATGTGATTTATAAACTAAAGAAGGATTTTTTGTTAAACAGTAAAAAATAATGAATAACGGTTGGTTTAGGCAGTTTAATATTGAAGCAATGTAGGATGAGAAGTTAATTTATTTAAGCGGAAGTTAAAAAATGCGGCAAATCTTATTACCGCATTATAAAAAGTCGTTTTTTTTTGCTGATATAAATATCTTTAGACTATTAAAGAATGAATTTACTTAAATCCCTGTTCTTAACAATAGTATCTAATTTCTGTTTTACAGTTTTCGCTGAAATTCTTACTTTCTCAGCGGGAATTTTATCAGGAACATCAAAAAGAATTTCATCTAGCAGGGTAGTTAAAATAGTATGAAGCCTCCGGGCTCCGATATTTTCTACCTGGTCATTTACTTCGGAGGCAATGCGGGCAATCTCTTTTATTGCATCCTGGGTAAATTCCAATTTTACTCCCTCGGTTTCCAGAAGTGCGTTGTATTGTTTTAGAAGGGCATTTTCGGGCATTGTTAAAATTTTAATAAAATCTTCTTGTGAAAGACTTTTAAGTTCCACCCGGATGGGAAATCGGCCTTGCAGCTCAGGGATTAAATCTGATGGCTTTGAAACATGGAATGCTCCCGAAGCAATAAACAAAATATGATCTGTTTTTACAACACCGTATTTTGTGTTTACATTTGATCCTTCAACAATCGGTAAAAGATCTCTCTGAACTCCTTCACGGGAAACATCAGGACCTGCGCCCTTTCCACCTCCGGCAACTTTATCAATCTCATCAATAAAGACAATACCTGACTCCTGAACCCTATCAATTGCTTCTTTCTGTACTGCATCCATGTCGATAAGCTTTTGCGCTTCTTCCTGCGCAATAATAGCTTTTGCCTCGGAAATCGGAGTCTTTCGTTTCTTTTTCTTTTTGGGCATAATGTTACCCATAATTTCCTGGAAATTTATTCCAAGGTCATCAAGGCCGAACGGTCCAAGCACCTGCATACCAATAGAGTTCTGCGAGTTAGCGTCAAATTCAATCATTTTATTGTCAAGCTCGCCGTTTTTTAATTTTTGTTTCATCCACTCGCGCGTTTTTTGGTTTTGGTAAGCTTCATTGTTTGTGTCAGCTTCTACGTTTTCTCCGTTGTGTGCCTTTTTGACAGGCGGAATCAGAAAATCCAGAATTTTTTCATCAGCCAGTTCCTCGGCTTTTGATTGAACTTCAGCAGTTTTTTCAGACTTAACCAGGTTAACTGCATAATCTGCCAAATCTCTTATCATTGATTCAACATCTCTTCCGACGTATCCAACCTCGGTAAATTTAGAAGCTTCAACTTTAACAAAAGGAGCTTCAGCAAGTTTTGCAAGGCGGCGTGCAATTTCTGTTTTTCCTACACCGGTAGGTCCTATTAAAATAATATTATTTGGTAAAATTTCTTCTCTTAATTTATCCGGAATCTGCTGGCGGCGCCACCTGTTTCTTAATGCTATTGCAACCGCTCTTTTGGCTTCGGTTTGACCTATTATATATTTGTCAAGTTCATTTACTATTTGCGACGGGGTTAATGCTTTCATTGGTTTATTTTTCATAATTTTTTTTCTTTAACAATGTTAGAGTACTTCAACATGAATTTTATCATTGGTGTAAATACAAATTTCAGAAGCTGTTTTCAAGGCTTCTTCAGCTATATCTTTTGCAGAAAGGGTGCTGTATTTTTTCAGCATTTTTGCAGCGGCTAATGCGTACATGCCGCCTGAACCTATTGCCACAATCTGATCATCAGGTTCAATTACATCTCCGTTGCCGGAAATAATTAATGCCTTTCCATTAGTAACTACAGCAAGCATAGCTTCTAATTTTCTTAGATATTTGTCTGTCCGCCAGTCTTTTGCAAGTTCCACAGCTGCACGGTCAACGTTATCATGATACTGTTCAAGTTTGTCTTCAAACCTTTCCATCAAAGTAAAAGCATCGGCTGAAGCGCCTGCAAAACCGCAAAGTACTTTTCCGCTGCCAAGCTTTCTTATTTTTACTGCATTATGCTTCATCACTGTGTTTCCCAGAGTAACCTGACCATCGCCGCCAATTGCAGACTCTCCGTTATGCACTAATCCCAGAATAGTCGTTGCGTGCATTGTATTATCCATTTTACTGCTCCAATCATAGAAAAACTATTAAAATGTTTACTTATCTATTATAATCGTAATTTTTCCTTTAGTATTTATCAAAATAGATAAATATTTTTTATAAAAAGTACTCCTAAAATTATATTTCATCAATTAATAAATAAAATCGTTTTTTTTGAATCCTTAAAGTACAATATTTTTAATTTCGTACATAATTATACACGGTTTAAAGAAAGATTTCCTATTCGGTAGCTAATTATTAAAAATCAGAATTATAACGCTTAAATTTAACCGGGAAAATCCTCGGAACTGATTTCTGATAATCGATATATTTGTTGCCAAACCTCTCAACCAGTTTCTTTTCCTCAAAAATAGAACCAATGTAAAAGTAGATAATTATGCAAATTAGAGCTGTTAGGTAAAACAAATCCATTTCCGGTCTGAAACATAGGAATAGAATTGAAAATAAATATAAAGGGTGCCTGCAAAATTGATAAGGACCCCCAATTTTAAGGGTTAATCTCTCATCAAGCTCAGTTATATTATATTTCTTATTAAACCAACGGAATATTTGACCTGTTCCTAAAAATTCCTGAATGCTAAAGTATTTTAATGTCCACATAATTCCTGCCAAGCTTAAAAATTGCGGAATCAGAATAATTAAATCAAAAGGCTGCTGCAAATCATAAATAATCAATCTTGGCTTGGGAAAAGATTGATAAATTAAATATAAAAGCAGCAAGGAACTCAAAACATAAAAAAGACGGTAGAAAGCAATTAAGCTTTCGTATCTTTCAATTAATATTTGTTTTACCATGTTTGAGGCAAGAAAGGAATGTATAAACCCGAACAGAGCAAATAGAATAATTATTAAAAATACATCTATTGCATAATCAATCATAGTTCCCTTCGCAGCCTTGCAATGGGAATTCTGAGCTGCTCTCTGTACTTTGCTACAGTCCGTCTGGCAATATGTACACCTTCATCATTAAGCATTTCCGCAAGCCTGTCATCGCTATAAGGAGAATCTTTTGTTTCTGAATCAATAATTTCTTTTAGCCGTTCTTTAATGTGTTTGTTGGAGACTTCCTCGCCGGAATCAGTACTTAAGCCTTCACTAAAAAAATATTTTAGTTCATGTATACCCATAGGACTTTCCACGTATTTACCATTTACAACGCGGCTTATTGTAGAAATATCCATACGAATTTCATCTGCAATGTCTTTGTAAATCATCGGTCTTAATAATTTTGGGCCCTTATCAAAAAACTCATATTGTTTTTCAACTATTGCCTGCATTATTTTCATTAAAGTTTCGCGTCTCTGCTGTATGCATGCAATAAACCATTTTGCCGATTCGAATTTTTCACGAAGAAATTTATAAGTGTTCTTATCTCTCGATGAAGACTTTTTACTCCTTTTGTTTTGATCTATCATTTCTAAGTAAGTTTTGCTAAGTGTTACTGAAGGAACACTTCTGTCATTAAGAGTAATCACAAAATTGTTATCAACTTTTTCAATAAGAAAATCCGGCGTAATTTGATTCATTTCAACGGATTCAATATTGCCTTCGCCCGGTTTGGGATTCAGGCTCTGGATAAGCTCAATAGTAGCTTTTAAGCCGTCATCCGTAAGGCTCATTTTCTGTTTTATAACATCGTATCTTTTTTGTGTAAAATCGTTGAAATATTTTTCAAGTAATTCTTCCGCCAGGTAAGAATAATAAGGATCGAAAGCTATGTTTCGTAATTGCACAAGAAGGCATTCCTGCAGGGTTCTTGATGCAATTCCAATTGGGTCAAATCTTTGAATCTTCTTGAGCAACGCTTCTGCGCTTTCGGGTGAGATAGTTGTATGTTCAAATACTTCAAGTTCTTTAATTATTTCAAGCAGGTCGCTCTTTAAATATCCATCCGAATCAAGATTGCCGATTATTTCTTCTCCAAGAAGATACATATCTTCATCTAGATTCAGCATTCTCAATTGTTCTCTCAGGTGCTCGCTTAAACTTTCTTTAGCCCGCGCTAAAGGCTGATAAACTTCATCATCGTTGCTTTTATTTAATTTATCTGAATCATACTCATACTCGCTGTCATTCATGAAATCTTCCAATTCAAATTCATCCTTTGAACTGTCGCTTATTTCTTCTTCCTCGCTGATTTCATCCGAATTATCTTTTTCGTCGGTATCAAGAGATAACTCCGCCTCTTCTTCCATCACCTCTTCAAGTATTGGATTCATCTCAAGTTCGGTCTTAATTCGCTGTTCAAGAGCTATAGTGTTTAACTGCAGAAGCTTTTGATACTGAATCTGCTGGGGTGAAAGTTTTTGCTGCTGCGAAAGTCTTTGACTAAGTGTTAACATTCTTTATACCAATAGTTTCTTTTAATTTTGAATACCATTTTTTACCATATAATCTTTCAAGTGAATCTTTACAAAAGTCAACTAGTTTAATGCTATTTTTAGCGCCGTTTTCCAGAGCCGGTGAGCACTCCTTAAATTTTTCAAATCTCAAAACATCTCCTCCGAATCTGGAAACCCGGATAGGAAAAAGATGGCAGGAGAGCGGTTTTCTAAACTTCGTTTTACCATCAATAAAGGCCTTTTCAATACTGCATTTTGCTACACTTTTTTCAAAAAATACAAAGACACAAGCTTTATTTTCAATGCTTAAAGTTAAAAGTTCGTCATCTTTTGATTCATAAAATCCGTTATCTTCTATTTCAAGCCTGTGCTTTTTAGTGAGATATTCTTTTATAATATCTAAAATGCTTTCAATTTGCCCAATCTCTTCTTTCAAAAGAGGCGCACCATATTCGCTTTCAATAGTACAGCAGGCACCTTTGCATTTTTTCAAATCACAAGCAAAACTAATTTCTGCAATTTCCGTCCGAATTAGAACATCTTCAACCGGAATTAAATTATTGACATACATTGGAATAATTTTTGATGAAAAGATAACAATTTGTTATTTAATACAAAAGTTTAAATAACAACCGTAAAAATTTTTATTTAGCAATAAATAAAATATTGTGATAAAAGTACAATCTCCAATTAGGCAATATTCGGAATCATGGCGCCGGGAGCTTAAATATCGATGGAAATGAATATATTTAAGCACTAAAATATATCTTTTATGGGTAATATGAGAATTTAATAATACCTGTTTATAAAAATGAAACTAAATAAAAAAAATATTGTATTAACCGGTGCCTCAAGCGGAATCGGTTTTGAGCTGGCAAAAAAATTTGCAACGGAAAAATGTAATCTTGCCTTATTAAACAGGAGAGTTAACGTTATTGAAAAATTGGCTTTGGAACTGTCAAACTACGATAGTAAGATTATTGCTGTTAAGTGCGATGTTACGAATAAAGATGAAGTAATTCGCGCATTTGCAGAGGTAAAGAGAAACTTTGGCAATATAGATATAGCGGTTTTAAATTCAGGTGTGAGCAGTCTAATAACCGCAGAAGGTTTTAATTCGAATGCAGTAAAATATATATTTGACGTTAATGTTATTGGTATGATCTATTGTGTCGAAACTCTCTTGCCGGATTTCATTAAAAACAGAAGCGGTATGATTGTGGGAGTTTCAAGCCTGGCAGACGGCAGGGGCTTTCCTAAGAGTGGAGTTTATTGCGCAAGCAAAGCGGCTGTTTCAATTTTTCTGGAGAGCATAAGAGTTGAATTAAAAAATTATAATGTGAAAGTATTAACAGTTAAACCAGGCTTTGTAAGAACACCTATGACGGCTAAAAATAATTTTGCTATGCCGTTTCTTATGGATGCTGATAGAGCGGCCTCAATAATTTTATCAGGGATAAAAAAAGAAAAGCGGATAATTCAATTTCCCTTTCCGATTGCCATAGGCGCTAAACTTCTAAAACTTTTGCCCAACCCGATTTTTGAAATTATCGCTTCACGAATATAATTTGATATTTTTAAACCAAAAATATCTATGATAATAAGAATTATCAGCATTAGCATGAAATATTATCTTTCTTTTATAGAATTAATTAAATAGGTAAAAAGAAAGTTAAAGGATGAAAACAATACAACAATGGTTTGATGAGTACGCTGAAAGTCATCAAAATCATACAAATAAGATATTTCATTTTATTTGTGTACCGCTAATATATTTTAGCATTATTGGTTTGCTTGTATCTATACCTACGGGTTTTTTACATCTTTATTTTTAGAAAAATCAATCTTAAATACTAATAAACTATTATTGGAGTGAAGAAATGTTTGGTGAATCAATTGTAGAAATATTTGGTCGTGACCTGAATAAATTAAGAATTGAAATAAGCTCTTATACAGATGAAACAAAACTGTGGACTGTTGAAAAAAATATTAAAAATTCCGGCGGAAATTTATGCTTGCACTTAATTGGGAATCTAAAACAGTTTATTGGCAGTGCACTCGGTAAAAAGCCTTATGAGCGTAACCGAGATGCCGAATTCGGTCTAAATAATATTTCAAAAAAAGAATTGTTGAAAGAGATTAATGGGACAATGGAACTTGTTGCTGAGACAATTAATTCCCTTAAAGAAGATGATTTTATAAAGATTTATCCCGTTGATGTTTTTAATAAACCTATGACTACAGAGTTTTTTTTAATTAGTTTAATTGCACACCTAAACTATCATTTGGGGCAAATTAATTACCACCGCAGAATGATTGATATTAAATAATTGAGGCTTTATTTTAGGGGAAATTATATATAAATATTTCAGAAAAATTTTCGATATTTATATTAAAAAGTAATTTATTATTGAATAACAAAAAGCATTTTAGATCACAATTGCTATAAATATTTTTTGAATTATTGAAACTATTTTCTGGAAGCAACTGTCAAATCATCAAAAGGGAAAATTAATTATTTATATCTGATTCTCTTAAATAAATAAAAAATGATTCTGGTCCTAGTATCATGGATTTGTATGCGACGAACAGGTTGTGAGTAGATGTTATCCAGTTAAATCACAGAATCATTTTTAAAAAGCCGTCCTGAAATAATCGGGGCGGCTTTTAGATTTTAAAATACTGTATTCTTAAAACGGTTGATTACTTCCTTTTATCAAGAGTTGCAAAGCCCGTACATTTTCAAACCTTGCAGAGAAACTTTTAATAGTATTTATAACTTCAGCGGGGTTGTTTATGCTTTGCCACATCATTTCTTTCGTTCATTCATAAAAATTTCTTTTGATACATTGCCACGAAATTAAATGCAGGGATCAAGGGAACTTTAAATATTTACTAAAATTACCGTCGATAATTACTCTTTTTATGCTATTTTTTAGCTTTTAATTAGAGGTTATGATTAAGATATGACTTTATTGGAAGTAGCGTTAATTATTTTCGTTTTCAATATTCCATTCGGTTATTGGCGGACAAATGTTAAAAAGTTTTCTATTCAATGGATGCTGGCCGTGCATCTTCCAGTACCGGTTATTATTGCGTTTCGTTTTTTAGCGGGAATAGGCTTTGCATTTATAACTTATCCAATATTAGTCGGAGCATTTTTCGGAGGACAGTTTACAGGCAGCCTAATATATTACCTACTGAAAAAAATCCGGAATTTACCTTAACTTCTATTCTGTTATTAGATATAATATGAATTGCAAGAAAGTTTAATAATAAATAACTGATTTATATAGGTCCATATTTTTGGTACTTAGGCATAGTATCTTCATTTTATTCATCCGCTAATTTGTATTGAAATATTACATGAAATTATTTATCTATTTATTATGACGGATATAATACTCAGTAGTGTGCACAAATACATTCATAATAGCTGCTCGTATGTTAAACCGGATGGTAAAAAAATAAATAAGAAAATTAATCCGCTTCCATTAACTGCATATTTTCTATAGGAATCAGCGGCATTGGTTGTCCGTTGTATTTAAATCTAAACTTTAAGTCATCCAGCATTTTGTTTGATTGACTTTCAATCCCAAATGGATTTGGCATCAGTTTATTGAAATTTATTAAACCGGGTTCCGGGTATTCAACAATATCATATTGTAAGCCGGAAAGCCCTGCTTTTTTAGCGGCAATATTTATAGCAGTTGAGAGTCCGCCGAGAATATCTATTAACCCGTTCTTAAGGCCGGCAGTACCTGACCAAACCCTTCCCTGACCAATTGAATCAATATATTCAAAGGATTTTTTCCTGCCTGCTGCAGCTCTTTTAACAAAATCTTTATACATACTC
>PLNZ01000387.1 GCA_003142915.1 Ignavibacteriales bacterium
TAAAAAACGTGAATACTATTTGAGTTGAAATTCAATCTCCATATACAAAGCTTAGTTCTGTTACTTTACATTGGAAAATCCCAAACAAGAATTCTTTAAAAATTCTCAATGACCATTGGGAACGTTCGTACGGAGATGGTTCCTGGCACAAACCCACCGAAAAAGAAATTTTGCCGTGGTATTTTATGGAGTATAATGGAACAAATACAAACGGCTTTGGAGTAAAAACCGGTTGTAGTGCCTTTTGCTTTTGGCAGATTGAAAATAAAAAATTAAGTTTAACACTTGATACGATGTCAGGCGGAATAGGTGTTAAATTAGGGGATAGAAAATTAAAGGCGGCAGAAATTGTAACTATTAAAAGCAAACACGGTGAGTCACCTTTTTCAACTACCCGCAGATTTACGAAATTAATGTGTGATAAAGCACGGATGCCTNNATTAACGATTGGTATTTTAGTTACGGCAATAATTCGGCAAAATTAATTACTGAACACACTGAATTAATGGCTCCAATGGCTGATGGATTGTCGAATCGTCCATTTTCAGTTATCGATGCAGGATGGTTTATGGGTCCTTTATATGCTCCGGACGATTGTTGTTGGGCAGATGACTTGAGAACACCCAAAGCTAAATTTGGTAAAATGCCCGACTTAGTCGAAAAAATCAAACAGCTTGGCATGCGTCCCGGAATTTGGACCCGTCCTCTTTGTGGCAGTCATGATGATTTTTCAGATTTGATGTTGCCTTTAATCAGTGGAAGGGAGATAAATAAACCGGTACTCGATCCAACAATTCATGTTAATCTTGAACGGATAAAAAGTTATTTCAAACTTTATCAACAATGGGGTTTTGAACTGGTGAAATTTGATTTTACGACTTTTGATATACTAGGAAGATGGGGGTTTGAAATGATACGAGATAGATCTATGACGCAACCTAATTGGAATATGAATGATAAATCTAAAACTAATGCAGAAATTATTCTTAACTTATACAAAGTTATCCGTGAAGCTGCCGGAGATACATATCTGATTGGATGTAATACTATAAGTCATCTATCGGCTGGATTATTTGAGTTAAATCGTATCGGTGACGATATTTCGGGAAATGAATGGGATAGAACCAGAAAGATGGGTGTCAATACGTTGGCATTCCGAGGATTACAACATGGAACATTTTATGCTGCCGACAGTGATTGTGTGGGTTTAACAAATAAAATTCCATGGGATAAAAACAAACAGTGGTTGAATCTGTTAGCAAAAAGCGGAACACCTCTTTTTATTTCAGCACAGACCGATGCAATAGGAGCTGAACAAAAAGCTGAAATTAAAAAATGCTTTCAATTAGCATCTCAAAATTTACCTNNAAAGTGGAAATTGCATGGCTCTGTTGAAAACTTCAACTGGGATTAATTATTTTTTCCCGGATATTAATTTATGAAAGATGAGTCTCTTTTAAATTGTCCTAGACCATAGTTCTTGAAACAGGATATGTAAGTTCTTTTATGCTGTACCATTCTATTTGAATCAAAGAAAGAAGGGAAATGCATTCTAATGAATCAAGACAAAATCCTTCTGAAAGATTTACTGGAAAAAATGAGCAAGAGGGTAAAAGATTTGAAAAAAACAACCTGAAGTGAAACAACAAGAAAACAATCCAGCTGTTATTCAGAAGAATAATCGTGGTTCTGATCAACAGGGAAACGTACTGTTTGGAAATCAATCGAAGACTGGAAAACAACCTACTACTGGAACGGCAAAGACTCCAAATAAAAACGGAGCGCAGCCTGTGAAAGAAGAGGAGAAGAAAAAACAGCAATAATTGTCATTTTCTAAACCTTATTCAAATAAAAAAAATTAGTAAGATGAATAAGTTTGACATAATTATAATGGAAAGTCACTTATTAAAGTTAATTTTGTAGTTGTTAATTCAAATATATGTATAATCCATTGTTAATAAAGGAGGTAATAGATGGGAATGAAGTATAAATTTTTTTTTATAGTTTTAATTTTGCTGGGCCAGAAAGAAATATTGTTGCAAGCTCAAACAAAAGCAGCAATGGTTTTGGAAATCAACAAGCCACTGGGAACAGCAAGAGGAGTATTCCCAGGTAGGGTTGTTTGGGTACATGATACTTTGGTTGCAAAATGGGATGGTATTAACGGATATTGGTGGGATGATAAAAATACTTCTCAGGCTGAAGCAAATAAAATGCTTATTAAATCACTGACTTCTTTAACAGGTGAATCGCAGGAAGAAGAAGCCTGGGATAAACTTTTCAGATATTTTAATAAAACCAAATTAAACGTTGATAAGGGGTTTAGCAAAAATGAAAAGATTGCAATCAAAATAAATGAGAATAATACAAATGCACATGCCGATAACAATAATATTAACGCTTCTCCGCAATTGGTTTATTCACTTCTACGAAGCTTGATCCTTTCTGCCAAAGTCCCCCAGAAAAATATTACTGTATTTGACGCAAGCCGATTCATTACAGATAACATATTTAATAAATGTCATAACGAATTCCCCGATGTTATTTTTGTTGATAATGTAGGTGGTGATGGCAGAATAAAATCTGATTATGTTGAAAACGCAATACCATACTCGGTAGACAATGGTAAGCTTGCCCGTGGACTTGCGAAATGTTTAATTGATGCAAATTATGTTATAAACATGGCTTTGCTTAAGGGTCATGTTGGACAAGGTGTTACACTTTGCGCAAAAAATTATTACGGAACAACAAATATCTACAAAGATTATAGGAAAAATTATCACGATAATTTCAGTCAGGATAAAGATGGTAAACCAAAATACATGACATTTGTAGATTATCTTGGTCATAAAGATTTGGGAGAGAAAACGATGTTATTTTTAATTGATGGAATATACGGTTCAAAAGATGTAAATGGAATTCCAACTCCAAAATGGGAAATGGATCCGTTTAATAATAATTGGCCCGGGAGTTTGTTTGTTTCCCAGGATGGTGTTGCAATAGATGCAGTATGTCTCGATTTCTTAAGTTCCGAATTCCCCGGAATGATTGATATTTCTTATGCTGATAGCTATCTGGTGGAAGCGGCAATGGCCGATAACCCGCCCTCAAAAACTTTTTATGATCCTGAAAGAGATAATATCCGATGTAAAAGTTTAGGTGTAATGG
>PLNZ01000382.1 GCA_003142915.1 Ignavibacteriales bacterium
TTATTAAAAAATTGGAATGAATCCTGGAGTATTTTATTCGATCAATTGGATAAACTAAGCGATTCTGATTTAGGTAAAATTATTAAAATAAGAAATCGCAGTCTAACTGTTTCCGATGCATTAATCCGATCACTTTCGCACTTATCATACCATGCAGGACAAATTGTTCTTATAGCTAAAATTCATATAGGTGATGGATGGAAAACGTTAAGCATTCCAAACGGGCAATCAAAAGAATATAATTTAAATCATGATAAAGAAACTAAATCCGTATAGTGTTTTATCATCAATTTTTATTCAATAATAGTTTTCAACGAAAATATCTTTGTTTATGATAGCAGGTTTGTAAAAGAAATGTAAAACCTGCTTTCTTAACTGGTTATAACCTGCCTGAATCGATTTACTCTAAAATTAATTTTGTAAGTTCATGTCGCAATGATTCATCTTATAATTTGTAATTAGTTTTTACGTGGCTTCATAAAAATCGCACTTATCTAATTACCAGGTTTCTTGACATTCTGCAAAAAAAAATCAGTTCTATCAAACATAATTTTAGGTTGTAAAATGAAAAAAAGTTTTGGACATACATTTCATATTCCGGTTTTAGGAGTCGGTTATTCGGTTGATGCTCCAGCCAAAGTGGCAAAATTCGCAATTTCTTCAGTTATATCGTTAGTTGATGATACTTTATTGGAACACTTACGTAAATACTATAGTGAAAAAATGAACCTGCCGTATCAGAAGATTATATCTTCCGATGAAGACTCCCGGGCAAGAAGAACCACTTCTTATCTCAATATGATAAAAAGAATCGTAAAAGAACAGTTTGAGAAATTAAAAAACTCTGCTTTTGAAACAGGAAGTGAAATAACCAAATATTTTGAAATGCTTCCCGATATGTGCGAATTGAAAAAGAAATACAATGAAATGATCTGCTCGACGGATATTATTAAAAGAGATAAACTTCAAAATTGGCTTCGGGAAAATATATATCCCGGTGCAATTGAAGTAAATATAATGACTAAACTCGATAAGGCAAATTATAACCATGACGGCTCTCAATTGTCGGTTGAGTTTAATGACGCACACGCATCTTTGCGAGGATTTGCGTTGAGTGATCTGGAGAGTACAATAGTTTTTTCCGCGGGTATGAATCCTAAATTATTCAGCTGCATGGAATCATTTAATGATTTCTATCCTAAGCAAAACGGCTCTTTTAAAAAGAAAATAGCTATTAAAGTAAGCGATTTCCGTTCTGCCTTTATTCAAGGAAAGTTTTTAGCAAAAAAAGGTTTATGGGTTTCTGAGTACAGAATCGAATCCGGATTAAACTGCGGAGGACATGCATTTGCATCAGACGGCTATTTATTGGGNNTCATTGAAAGAGATTTTACTACCTGCGTTAAACAAAAAAGGAATTTCAGTTGATAATGGGAAATTAAATTTCAAAGTCACAGTTCAGGGCGGAGTTGGTAAAACAGAAGAACATGAATTTTTAATACGGTATTATGGAGTTGAATCGGTCGGCTGGGGAAGCCCGTTCCTTTTAGTTCCTGAAGTAATGAATGTTGATCCGGGTACATTGCAAAGACTTTGTGAAGCCGGAGAAGATGATTTGTATCTCAGCAATGTTTCTCCGCTCGGTGTTCCTTTCAATAGTCTTCGTAACAACACAAAAGATATCGAAAAAATGGATAGACTTGAAAGAGGGAGACCCGGTAGTCCATGTGCGAAAAAATTCCTTGTATCAAATAAAAACTATTCTGAAAAACCGATCTGTACGGCTTCAATAGAATTTATGAAAAAGATTTCGGTATTAAAGGATAATGAAGAAACAGAAGATAAGTTCAATGAAGAATTTGAGAAAGCTTCTGAAAAAGTTTGTCTTTGTGAAGGACTTTCTGCTTCTACATTAATGAATTACAATATTGCTGATGCAAAACAAAGTCTCGCGGTTTCTGTTTGTCCCGGTCCGAATCTTGCGTATTATTCAAAAGTGTCAACCCTTAAAGATATGGTTGATCATATTTATGGAAGAATTAATTTAATTACAGATCCCGACCGGCCAAACATGTTTATAAAAGAATTGAGTCTTAATATCGAATTCATTGAGAAAAAAATTATTGCCGAATTAAATACAATTTCAGCTCATAGTGAAGAATATGCAAATATTTATTATGCTAATCTGATTGATGGGATTAATTACTATAGAAAAATTGTTCATGAGATTATAGAAGAAACTGAAATTGTAAGATCAAAAATCCGGGAAAGTCTTGATGTACTGGAACAACGGATATTGCTTCATTCTTTGCAGCCGGTATAAAATTTCGGATTAATATTTTCTCAATTATTCTATATAGACTCTTGGTACGCGTGTATTGATATTTGTAAGAATTTCATAGGGAATAGTTCCTGCCCATTTTGCAAGTTCTTCACAGGTAATTGAATTGCCATCTTTGTTCCCAATTAAAATAACTTCATCACCGTTGTAAGCGCTGCCGTTTTCAATGTTAATAACAATCTNNCTTCTTAAATATCCATCGCCGTAACCAACCGGTACCGTAACCGCACGCACATCATGATCCGGTTTCCAGGTTGATCCGTATCCTACGGGATTTCCTGCTTTTATAACCTTAAAATATACTACGAGAGATTTCCAGGATAATGCAGGATTAACTATAATAGTTTTTTTTATATCAATCGAAGGAT
>PLNZ01000222.1 GCA_003142915.1 Ignavibacteriales bacterium
GCGGTGGAGAAAAGCTGAGTTGAATCAATTACACCGGAGTTTAACCAGGCATGGATATAATTAAAACTTAACCATTTGACGGGACGGATGTCCAGCCTGATAAACGGAAATGAAGGAGCTTTATCCGATAAAACCAGTAGCCCGCTCTGACCGTATCCCCAATTTAAATAATCTTTACCAACGGATAAATCCCCCCACGACCAGTTATAAGCAAGGTTTACATTTATATCGTCGTATTCAATATTATTTATATCACTTTTAGAAATTGAAATTCCGGTAACAGGAGTAAAATTTTTAGTTTTGTCAATTGTGGTGCCGTCTTCTGAATTATCCTGGAACCGGAAACTATAACCGATATTATTACCCAGATAGCCGTACATATACAAACCGTCCCACCTATGCGAATATTTAGCGCCGTCTCTTGTCCCGAGTTCATATCCTAAAATAGGGCTCGCATTTATTTTAAATAAAGTATCGCCGTAAGAAAAAAGCCTGTAGCGGTCAAATGGGTCTTTGCCTATAATCGTTGTAAATGCCGTATCGGCAGGAATAAATGTCTGCATAATTGCGGAATTACCGGCAGACTGTTGAATATTATTTGCAGATTGTCCATTACCTGGTTTATTTAATTGCTTTAAAGAAGATTCAACTTTCACTACAACCCCGGAATCTTTATTTAAATTTGCTATTTCCATCCCGAAATCTTTTAAGTAAAATTCCAGTTCTTCATTTTCCAAATCAGTTAACTTTCCTCCGTTCTCCTGTCTCCTGTCTCCGGTTTCCGTTCCTGTCTCCGGTTTCCTGTCTCCGGTCTCCTTCACTTCCAAAAGCTTTTCCGCAATATACGCCCTGCTGACCGGCTTTATTTCATCATGAAATTGAATAATTCCTTTCTGCGCCATCAGGTCCAAGAAATCATAAACGCCGCTGTGTATAGGCTCATAAACAAGTTGAGCAAAGGAAACAGATGCTGGTACAATCAGAAGAAACAATATTTTTTTTATCATATTTATCCTATAAAAAACCCCATTACTAATAAAATAACCTCACCCCTTGCCATCCACAGTGACACTGCCGATCGAATCGGGACAGGTTTTGTAAGGAGAGGCTGTCCCGATGAATCGCATAGGCGTCAACTTAAAAAATAAGTTGTGTTTGTTTCAAGAATAGTAAATTATTGTAAAACAAGCAATAAAGACTGTTCAATGAAGACAAAAAGCAAGAAAAGAACAGAAACAATAATAAGGAAAAAACTAAATAAATTATCCATCAATAAGCTATCAAAGCAAATTTTGCATGAGAAAGTTGAAAAAAATAACGCCGAAAGAATTATTGGTGGAATTATTCATTACAAATGTTCCAATACATATAATGTATGCTGATATTTATTGTTCTATTATATTATTACTGCCTTTATGAATGTCGGAATGAGAGAGTTAACTATTAACGGAAAATTAATAATTAAGTTGACGCCTATCGAGATTGGGCTAATAAATCAGATTTGTTTTAATTCAGGCAGGGATGAAATAAAGTTTTTTATTTAATTTACAGCTTCAACCCTTTTAATTGATGGCACCTGGCGCATTAAAGACCTTTCTACCCCGGCTCGAAGTGTCATTTGGAACATGGGACAAACTGCGCATGCCCCGGTAAGTTTAACTTTTACTATTGTGTCCTCTGTTATTTCAATTAACTCTATATCCCCGTCATCCGACTGCAAGTACGGACGTATTGTATTTAGTGCTTCTAATACTTCTTCCTTCAATGTTGCATCCATTATAAAAACTTAAAAGAAAAATTTATTAAGTTACTTTACTTGTTCGTTTTATGGCATTCGTGCTTCTTTGTGAACTATTCGTCATCATCAAGAGATATTTCCATTTTTGCGGCTGAATTCCCTCTCAGGTTTCTAATATGTACCTGGGCGGCAAGGTTCCTGGAGAGTTGTGTAAAAACTGCCGTGTATTCGGAATCAGGTGTATCATATAAAACCGGTATGCCATTGTCTCCGCCTATCCTTATGCGGGAATCTATTGGAATTCCGCCAAGGAAAGGGGCATCAAGTTCAACTGCCATTTTAGAACCGCCGCCGGTTCCGAAAATATCATACTTCTTCCCGGTATCGGGCGCTATGAAGTAACTCATATTTTCAATTACTCCCAAAATAGGAACATTAACTCTTGTAAACATCTTCAAGGCTTTCCTTGCATCAATCAGGGAAACTTCCTGCGGAGTAGTTACAATAACAGCTCCGGTCAATGGTATTGTCTGAACCAAAGTAAGCTGTATATCTCCGGTGCCGGGAGGAAGATCGAAAAACAGGTAATCAAGTTCGCCCCAATCAACATCGGTCATAAATTGTTTAACCGCTCCGCTTGCCATAGGCCCGCGCCAAATTACAGGTGCTTTATCATCTATCAGCAGCCCTATGGAAATTACCTTTATCCCGTAGTTGGTAAGAGGAATCATTTTCATGGATTTCTGATCCTGATAAATTTTTGACTTTTCATTTAACCCGAGCATAAGGGGTATGCTTGGCCCATAGACATCGGCATCAATTAAACCGACCGAAGCCCCGTCTTTAGCAAGAGCAACTGCAAGGTTAACCGCAACAGTGCTTTTACCAACACCGCCCTTTCCGCTTGCAACGGCAATAGTGTTTTTAACACCGGGTAGTATTGCATTCTTACTGCTGTCCTGATGGGTTGTTACTTTAGCGTCGATATTAATATCAATCTTATTTAAATCTGTAAATTCCTTTTTAAGCGCTTCGGCAAATTTACTTTGTAACTGTTTGCAGTCAGCCGAAGCAGGCAGTGTTATAGATATGTCAACTGAAAGGTTGTTGCTTTTTATTTCAAATTTTTTTATCGAGTTAAGTATTAAAAAATCTTTATTGAAATTGGAATCATCAACTTTTTTTAGTGCGTTTAATATCTCGTTTTTCGTCAAATCAGACATTCATCATCCTGGTTTATATTAAAATTATAAGTTAAACTTAGTAAATTATTCAATCAATTTGAATTCCCCTCAAAAAAGAGTGATGTCGCAGCTTCCGGGTTAGTATCTAAACTATTAGCTCCTGAATATTTGGCAGAAAACGAGGGATGTCCTTGTGTTATGACCGTCTGTTGAAAATGTAAATTTATATCTGAATTGTTTTCTGTTAGATCCTGTGCATGCAATAAATTAAAATAATAATAATAATTAAAGTGCATGTTATTAATGGTATCCTTTTAGTCATAATGTCTCAATTTTACTATATAATAGTATATTACTTATTTAATTTTATAACGAGGCATTCATATGCTGTTCTGCCTGCCTGGTAGATTGATAAATTTCGCTTTAAAACCCGCCATCCTGAGTAATCAAAAAATTTATTGTTATTGTTAAGGAATTCTGCCAGATTCTGTGAACTTTCCAGGAGGTCAATCAATTCCTTATTCTGCCCTAAGATAATAGGTTTTAAATTAGCAGATGTTATAATTGTAATTGGTTCTATCAATAAGTTTGCAATGTTTTGCAGTTCAACTTGTGGAAGATTCTCCCTGACTTCCAATTGAATCATTCGTGCACGGGCTTCGGGCCCAACAATGCTTTTAGCGGATGTAACCAGATCAAGCAGGTAATTACGGACTGTGTTCAAGTCCGCTGCCGTCTTCAATGAGTTTTCGTCGTGAAGTTCATTTAATGCCTTAGCAATATTGGAAACTTCCTTTAGGTAGGAATTTCTTTGGTTATCCGGTACAAGGTACATAATTACAATTTGTATAGGGTTGCCGTCGGGAGCGCCATAATTAATGCCTGACGGACTCCATCCTACAGCGCAGTATAGATCGCCGTCAAAAGAGCCTCTTGCATGGGGGACAGCGAATCCCTTGCCGAGCGTAGTATTATAGCTCCCTTCTCTTTTCAAAACCAGACCCGCAACATCGGTGCCGCTTGGAACAGAAGGAATTGCTTCTATAATATGAGCTAGTAATTGAAGTGAATCCTGTTTATCGTTATCAGGTAATTCGATTAAACGGCCCTCTTGTAATGCATCTAATAAACTATCCATAATTAATGAACCCCATATTTGTTGAAGAACCATGTTTTAATATAATGAGTTAGTACGCTGTATAAAAGCAGGAAGCCTGCAATCCATAAAAAGTATATTGCGGGAAGAGGTACAAAGCCGAATGTTGAAGCAAACGGAGAATATGGAAGCCATGCGCCTATAGCCATAATTGATAATGTAGTTAAGGTCATCGGCAACGATGCCATGCTTCCGAAAAAAGGTATTTTGCGCGTTCTGATTATATGCACAATTAATGTCTGTGTTAATAAAGATTCAACGAACCAGCCCGTTTGAAATATATCCTGCCTGTATGTTTTATCTCCTGCAGAAATCAATGGATTAAGAAATTCGCTTGATTTGAATACGAACCACATTAGTGCGAAAGTTGCGTAATCAAATATTGAACTGATAGGACCGATAAAAAGCATAAATCTTTTTATGTTACTGATATTCCATTTTAAGGGCTTCTCTACTAATTCCTCATCGACATTATCGGTAGGGATGCCGGTTTGTGAAAAATCATACAGCAGGTTATTCAAAAGAATTTGTATCGGCTTCATCGGTAAGAACGGAATTAAAATACTCGCGCCAATAACGCTGAACATATTGCCGAAATTTGAACTTGCTCCCATTCTTATGTATTTAATAATATTTGCAAAGACTTTTCTTCCTTCTTTAATTCCATCCTCAAGAACAAGCAGACTTTTTTCAAGGAGAACAATATCAGCAGCTTCTTTTGCTACATCGGCGCCGCTGTCAACGGATATTCCAACATCCGCGGCGCGCAGGGAAGGCGAATCATTTATTCCGTCACCCATGTAGCCGACCACATGTCCCTTCTGCCGCAGGGTGTTAATAACTTTTTCTTTTTGAATAGGCGAAAGTTTCGCAAATACATTAGCTTCTTCAATTACTTTTGCAAACTCTTCATCGGATAAATTTGTAAGCTCATTACCGGTAACAATTCTATCTATTACAAGTCCTACATCGCTGCAGACTTTTTTTGTCACAAGAGCATTATCTCCGGTTAATATTTTTACTTTTACGCCGACATTCTGAAGGCTTGCAATTGCCTGTGCGGCAGAATCTTTAGGAGGATCAAAGAAAGCGATATAGCCGAGCAAAATCATGTCTGATTCATCAGCTACCGTAAACGTGGCTTTTGTTTTGGGAAATTCCCTGTATGCGATAGCCAGAACTCTGTAACCAAGATTATTTAAATCTTCAACTTCTTCATAAAGATCATCGTGGATCATTTGAATTAAAGGATAAACCTCATCATCTACCTGGTAGAAATTACATACTGAATAGATTTCTTCAACTGCGCCTTTACATATAAGTACATGATCGCCTTCATATTCAACCGCAACCGACATACGCCTTCGCTGAAAATCAAAAGGTAATTCATCTACAAGCGCGCATTTAGGCCCGACATCCAATTCAATATGGTTAATAACAGCTCTGTCAATCAGGTTCTTTAGCCCCGTTTGATAAAAGCTGTTTAAGTATCCGTATAGAAGAACATCCTGGCTTATCTTACCCGTTATATCTACATGCTTTTCTAGCACAACTTTGTCTTGTGTAAGTGTGCCTGTCTTATCCGTACAAAGGATATCTATTGCGCCAAAATTTTGTATTGAAGTAATTTGTTTTACAATTACTTTCTTCTTAGACATTGCCAGTGCGCCCTTGGCAAGGTTTACAGTCACTATCATCGGGAGCATTTCAGGTGTTAAACCTACGGCGATGGAAATTCCGAACAGAAGCGCTTCAATCCAATCCCCTTTAGTTAAACCGATTATCATAAACACGGTAAAAACCATAACCATCATAAATCGAATCATTAACCATGTAAATGATTTTACTCCGATGTCAAAACTGGTTTTAGGCCTGCTCTCAACAAGCCGTTCGGAGATGGAACCGAAATATGAATGAATGCCTGTATTGACTACAATACCGCGTGCAGTTCCGCTTAATACGTTGCTCCCCTGGAAACACGCATTTAACAGCTCAAATACAAATCCGCTTTTTAACTCCTGCTGATCGGATTTCTTTTCAATCGGTAAAGACTCGCCTGTTAAAACAGACTGGCTGACAAAAAAATCTTTTACCGCAAGCAGGCGGGTATCGGCGGGAATAATTGAGCCTGCACGCAGTACAATGATATCACCGGGAACTACTTCGGAAATAGGAAACTCTACTTCTTTGCCGTCACGTAAAACATTCGCATGAGATTGAACCCTTTTACCCAATGATTCAACTGCGTTGGTTGAACGGCGGTCTAATATAAATGATAAACCCACGCTTAATACAATCATACAGCCTACTACAAAAGCGGATATTAGATCGCCCATTAAGCCGGATATAACGGCAATTAAAAGTAACTGTATAACAAGCGGGCTTTTACACCGGTTAAAAATATCATGTAATATCCCTATCTCTTTAGTATGTGCTAACTCATTTCTGCCGTATTCTTCCAGCCGGTGCTCCGCTTCATCGGTAGTTAGTCCGCTGTCCCGGCTGTTTAATTTTGCTATTGTATCCTGATGGGAAAGTTTACAAATGTCTATTAAAAGTTTTTCATCATCGGTAGCATTGTGCGGTGTCTTGGCTTCCTTAGTGAATATTGAAGGCGAAATTTTGGAGAAAATAGATTTAGCCATAGTTGTTCCTCTCCCTTAGATTATCGATTAATTTCTAAAATTAATGAAACAATCCTGATGGAAAAGGACTGATAATTTTTGTAAACCGGATGAATAATGAAGATATGTTTCATTGTCACCTCCTGATATTTTAAAACCCCGGGAGATGAACCAGTGAATAATTTAGTCGGCTAAACCCAAGGGAAGTTTATTTTGATTATTACTATTAGCGCCAGGCTCGTCAGAGTCTCGCATTGCATTCCTTATAACTTGTTAAAAAATACTGTTTCGAAAATAAGTAATTCTGCCAAAAAATAAAAATTAAATTAATATTTTAATTCTATGATTAACTTATTTTGGGCTTTATAAATTTTCCGCAGGATTTTATTGCGTGGTTCATCAGCCATTCTTGTGAATCAACCCGTTTACTCTTATCCTTACATTCAATGAATGTATAACTCATATCGGGGTGGAGCTCCCTTGCTTTAACATTATCCTTCAGGTAAAATCTGAGAATTGTTTTCTGTATTTCATTCCTCAATTTTGGGCTTTCAATCGGAAATGTAGTTTCAACTCTTTTATCAAGATTTCTCTGCATCATATCCGCGCTGCTTAAATATACTTCTTCATTGCCGTTGTTATAAAAATAAAATATCCTGCTGTGCTCTAAGAATCTGCCCACTATGCTTGTAACCTTGATATTTTCGCTCAATCCTTGTTTCTGCGGAATAAGACAGCATATTCCCCTTATTATCAAATCTATTTTTACACCTGAGTTGGAAGCTTCATATAATCCGCTGATAATAATAGGATCAACTAGCGAATTAAGTTTTATTATTATCTTCCCTTCGCCGCCGTTCTTTGCATTTTCTGTTTCTCTGGAAATAAGCGAAAGCATCCTTTCTCTCATGTTAATAGGAGCAACGGAAAGTTTTTTAAAATCTATCTGTTTCGAATAACCGGTAAGGTAATTAAAAATATCGGAAACATCGGAACAAATATCTTCATCGCATGTAAATAATCCGAGGTCTGTATAAAGCTTTGCTGTAGAAGCGTTATAGTTGCCTGTAGAAAGATGAACATATTTTTTAACGCCGTCGGATTCGCGCCGCACAACAAGCGTCATCTTTGCATGAGTCTTTAAGCCAATCAATCCGTATACAACATGCACGCCGACTTTTTCAAGTTCCCTTGCCCAGTATATGTTGTTCTGTTCATCGAACCTGGCTTTTAATTCTACTAAAACGGCTACCTGTTTGCCGAGTTCGGCGGCTTCAATAAGGTATTTTACAATTGGCGAGTCCGTTCCTACACGGTATAGTGTTTGTTTAATTGCCAGTACATCGGGATCGCTGGATGCCTGTTTTATAAAATCAATTACCGGTGCAAATGAATGATACGGATGATGCAGAAGAATATCCTGCTGTCTTATTATTGAAAAGATATTCTCATCTTCATCAAACACTTTTGAAACTACCGGGTAAAACGGTTTCGATTTTAGATGATGTACGGGAAGGTCGTATAAGGAAATTACATCGCTCAATCCAAGCGGGCCGTCGAATACTTGTACGTCTTCTCTTTTTATTTGTAGATTATCTATCAATGTGTCGATCATAAATTCCGGCATTTGCTTTTCTACTTCAAGGCGGACAACACTTCCGAATCTTCTTTGACGTATATTTTCTTCAATTACCCTGAGAAGATCGTCGGCTTCATCTTCCTGCAGTTCAATATCGGTGTCCCTGGTTATCCTGAAACGGTGGGCTTCAAGTACTTCCATACCCGGGAAAAGCAGGTGCAGGTTCGCTTTTATAAGACTGCCTAACCATAAGAACTTTGCGGAAAATGACCCGTTGGAATTATTCTTTTTGCCGGGATAAATAATCGGGTCTATCTGCAATAAGCGCGTTAAAATGCTTGGTACTTTAACCCGTGCAAAGTGATTTTCACCAGTAGGCTTTTTTACAAGTATTGCAAGACTCAAACTCAAATTCGATATGTATGGAAATGGTCTGCCCGGATCAAATGCAAGCGGAGTGAGAATTGGGTAAATTTCCTTTTTAAAATATCCGGTAAGGATTTCTTTTTCGTTCTCCTGAAGATCTTTATAATCAACTATATCTATATGTTCCTTCCTCAAAGAAGGAACAATTTCATTAAGCCAGAGATCGTTTGCCAGCTGAAGCATAGGTTGAAGCATCTTTTCAATTTTTTGAAGCTGGGCAATAGGTGTTAAACCGTCTATTGTAGGCTCGGAAACATTTGCCGCTACCTGGTCTTTTAACCCGGAAATACGGATCATATAAAATTCATCCAGGTTAGAGTGAAAAATGGAAATAAACTTTACTTTCTCCAGCAGCGGGAGATCAGGGTTCAAAGCTTCTTCCAGAACCCGCCTGTTAAATTCTACCCAGCTTAAATCCCTGTTAAAAAAGTTAGCAGGATCGCTGTATTTTTTTAATAATTCTTTTCCGGTCATAATTTTAATATAAAATTGAATCTTGTCAATATAAAACAATTTTTAATCTTTTTCAGTCCAAAAGATGGTTAAATATAAAGAAATGGGATTTTTACAAAAATGTTTCTTAATTTATTACAATCTCATAAATGTAAATTTTTGCTGCCCGGCTCAGGTCCCTGATGGAATTACTCGCCGCTATCTTAGAAAAAAATCTTAGCAGCCCGTAAAATTCCCTGTTTCCACGGAACTCTGTGGGATATTCCGCTTGTGTTTTTAAATTCGTGCTGATGCTTAACGTACCATTTATAATTTCTGACTAAAGCGTCTTTGTTGGAAAACTTTGGTTTGTAGCCGAGAGTCTTTTCAGCTTTTTCAATTGATACAAAAGAATCTTTGGATGCGGTTTCATAAACCCATTTGTATAATGGAGAGAGTTTTAACCATTCAAGAAAACGGAGCGTAAAGATTATAGGCTTTTCAGGCAGACCGGTAATCTTTTTACCGAAGCCTGCATAATCAAGAACTGCCTGGTAATCTTCTTTCATCGTTGTAAATTCTTTTGCGCCTATGTTGAATGTATCATTTACCTTTGTGCTGTCTAAAGTTGCGCAGAGATAAATTGCGTCGCAAAGGTCTTCAACGTCAAGAAGCTGATAGCGGTTTTTGCCGCTGCCTATCATTGGGAAGCCCCTGCCGTCTTTTGCCCAATCGTAAAGAAGATCAAAAACGCCGAGCCTTTCCGGTCCTATGAAAGATTTAGGACGGATTACCGGCACGCACATTCCTTTAGCCCTGTATTTCAGGCATTCTTCCTCGGCGGCAATTTTTGCTTTGCCGTAAGCACCCACACCGTCAAGTTTATCATCTTCATATAACGGGTGATGATCGGGAATACCGTAAACAGCGGTGGATGAAATATGAATAAATCTCTTAACTTTATTTTTTTCTGCGGACTCCAATAAATTCCGCGTTCCGGTAACATCCGTTGAAAAAATATCCTCAGGCTTATATAATGGCAATGCAGCGGCGGTATGGATAACTATATCAATCCCAGCTAATGATTTATTTACTAATTCCTTATCCCTTATATCGCCGGTAATAATAGTAATTTTATCGTTCATATCAGGGTAATCAAACGGGACGATATCGAGTGAGAATATCTCATGTCCGTGCAAATGCACGTACCTGGCTAAATTTATTCCTAAAAAACCTGCTCCGCCCGTTATAAGAAATTTCATTCTGCTTCCTGTATACCTTTCTTCTATGCCCAACTCTAACTACTAGAATAGAACAAGTAATTCATCAATATTTATTTCATAAATAGCTCTATAATCCCCAATCCTTATACGGTAAAATTCACTCCCCTTTAGTTTTTTGTACCTATATGGATGCGGATTTTCGGACAAATTATTAATAGCCTTTGCAACTGCAGTCCTATCTTTCCTATAATATACATTATAGGAACTCAATCTACACAAAAATGATTTTTTTTCCCATAATTATTTCCTTTTATAAAGTTTTTATTCTCTTTTTATTTACTTTCCTATAATATACGTTTTAAGCAATACTTCTATCAAATAACGGCGTGCCATAGCGCGGCGAAACCTCCGGCGTCCTTCAGCTCCGCCAATCCACAGCATGAATATGACAAAAATAAGCCGGGTAATAGTTATAACTATTAATTCACATATTTACTTTCGACATAACGAGTTGAACCTTGTATTACAGGATTCTATTCATTATTTAATTTCTCTAAAAATTCTTTATAATATTTTGAGGATGAATTTTTATTTATTGCTTTTCTAATGTATTCCTTTGCTTTATCAATATTACCAATTAGTGAATAGTCGTAACCTATTTTATAATAAATATCGCCATCAGAATTAAACATTTCTGATTTAGTTAAATATTTATAGTAATGGATAGCTGTTTCAAAGTTTCCTCTTTCAAAATATTTTATAGCAATCTGATATTTCAATGAATCGCTGTCATCATTCTTTTCTTTCTCCAATAACTGAGTAAAGGTATTTATATCTTCTGTGTAATCTTTAATTTTCTGAAAATATCCTTCTACAGGGATCAGACCAACAATTCTGTCAATTTCATTTCCATTTGAAGCTAATAATATGACAGTGGGATACATCTTTTGAAGATTAAGTTTTTTGCCAATAATACTGCCATAATCTTTTTCGGCATTAATTCGAAGACAAATGTAGTGTTGATTAATATATTCGCTGATTGTAGAATCCTCGAATATATATTTATTTAATTCCTTACAAGGGATGCACCAATCGGTAAAGTAATCTATCAAAACTTTTTTATTTTCATTATTCGCTAAAGATTGTGCACTATCTATATTTATTTGTGAAAATTTAACTTGAGGAAATACAAAAATGTTTAATAATAAAATGAGAAATAATATTTTCATATCTATCTCCTTCGATATGGTTTAATCACTAACTTTGCCGGATTAAAGGTACTTTAACCGGTAGTTATTTATATATTTTCTTTCTTATAATATACATTATAAGAAGCCACGCTGCAAAAGCCCGTCAATTTTCATTAATTGACGGGTGTTTAAAACTATTAAAAGTACAAATTACTTCAACAACATCATTTCTTTATTGCTGCTGAAGGTACCGGCAGTAATCCGATAAACATAGATTCCGCTCGCAAGTTTGCTATCGTCGAATTTTACCGAATGATTTCCGGGAGTCATTTCTCCTTTAACTAAAGTGGCGACTTCTTGACCCAGAAGATTGTAGACTTTCAAAGTGGTCAAACCGCTTTTAGCTAAGGAAAAATTAATGGTAGTTACCGGGTTGAAGGGATTGGGATAGTTCTGGTATAGAGAAATTTTATCATCTACCCCGGTAATTGTTCCGGTGCGGAAAGACCACTCAGCGTAGAATAAAGAGTCCTTAATCACAATGGAAAAAAATAAAAGTTAAGTAATATTCAGATGCAAAATACGCCAAACATAGTGACCATTTTAGGGAATACACATAATGCTGTTGATGTTATATTCCGTGATTTTTTCTGTCTATGCGAACATTGCAATTTGTCCATCGTTTACAGGTGTCATTTCATTTAAAAAGTTGTCCCATAAGTCCAAGGTTAAACTTAATTTATACATTTCGTTTAGTCTTTTCAATTCAGTTTTTAGGTTTTGTTTATTACTATTATTCGCTAATTGCAAAAGGTCAATTCGCATTAAAACGTCTTTTGTAAAAGTCCTTTTTGCGTCTGCAAAAGTTACAGATTGTAAAAATTGCATTGTCGTGTCTGAATTTAAAAGTATTAGAGCATACACAGCAAATTCAATTTTGTCAAAACCTATTAAATAGCAAGTGTCGTCAAGCATAACGGGTTTATTGTCTTGAGGTAGGATTAGAGTAAAATGAAAAGTCTTGTAAAGTCCTGATATTGCAACTTTGTAGGGTCTAAATGAATAGTCGCCTATTCCAAAAATGGAAAACAAAGGTTTGTTATTATAGATACTTGATTTTCTTGCATCAAAACTTGTTTGATGCGTTGTCAAATATTGATATGTTTTTGGATATTCTGATTTTATGTATTTAGTATCTTGTCCTACTTTTTTTTGAGTAACGATTGTAAATTTTCTGGTCTGATTTATTACTGTGTTTTTGAGGTCAGAACTTTTAAGGAAACCATAAACTAAACCGTCTTCTAATTTCACTTCTTCATTCAGTCTGTTTATATAATGCCCATTTATTTTGTCTAATTCCATTATTGCTGAGCAGTCGTGTTTCAAACCTTGTCGCCACACAAAAGGACTTTCTCCATCAATGTCTTTAGTGTGTATATAAGTGTCAATGTTGGAAACAAATTTGTCGTTTAACCAGCCAAATTTTCGGTAAGACTTTTTGTTGTCATAAAAGTCAAATTCTTTACAGTCAAATTCAGGAACTGAATTTAGTTTGCAATAAAATAGAGAAGCTTTAACGGAAACATTAAATTCTTTTTTGCTGTCTATGCATTGTTTCTCTATAGATGCAATTTCGTATTGATTATTATTTTGGTCAAAAACAATGTTTTTAATGACAGAATTTTTAACTAATAACAATAAATGTCCTTTCATTTTTTGAAAGGTTTCAATCATTGTCATTGTAATATATTCAGCAATATCAAAATTGCCTTTTCCTGTCATAGCATCTAAACCGCTATGATTTTTGAAATTAGTTTTTTTTGGGAGATTAGAAGAACTAAGGCTTCCTAATTTTGAGTTTGTTACCCAAGGTGGATTACCAATTATTAAAATATCTTTGGTTGAATACTGTTTAGCAATTTGTTTGAACACAAAGTCAAAGACATTACAATGTGTAATTATAATTTCCGGCTTATTGTTTCCAGGGTTTTCAATAAAGAAATTGATAATACTAAATTTGGTCTCCCAAACGTAGGGCTTGTAAATTTCAACTCCGAATATATTTTTAATATTCTTAAAATTTTGCAAAGAAGCAATTATAAAATTACCCTTACCGCAAGTTGGTTCAACTACTATTTCAGGCGAAACATTTTTTGAAACTAAATGTAAAGTTACTTTGTTCGCTAAATCTGCGTTTGTTTGAAAGTCGCCATATTCTGCCCTGTCAGGTTCTTTAACAATATTGTAAGTGTCAGAAATAACTTCTTTAAGAATTACTAACTCTTCATTGTTATCAAAAAAATGTTTTATGCCGAAGTCATAAAACATTTTCTGATTTGCAATTTCAAAAGATGAAGTTTTTTTCAGAATGGTATTTAAATAGTCCGAAACCTGATGAGTAATATTTGCTTCAAAGACTTTCATCATTTAGGTTTATTATAACTAATTATTTTGTAAATTCCAGGAATATCTTTAGACAATGCGACAATTCTTTGATATTGTAATCTCCATTGCAATGCATTAGAAATAGTTAAATAGCCTTGTTCTGGTAGTGTTTGTAAAATTTGAGCAGCTAATTTTGCTACAGTTATTTCGTCAGCAGGTATATTCTTGTCATTGAGATAAGCTATGATGTCGGCTTCGTTGGCTTTATCTTTAACCATTTCTCTCAATCGGAAAGTCGTTGTATAGTCAGCAGTTCTTTCTTTTGAAACAAAAGAACAACTCACAAAATTAAGTGTAGCCGTTTTCGTTTTAGGGTCATCTGCTTTGTCGTAAACGAATACGAGAAGGTTATAACCAAGTCCAAAGATTTTCTGCTTTGCATCTTTAAAAGGGCAAGAAGATTGTGGTTGTTTTATTGATGTTACTTTTATGTCAGTTAAAATGTCTGCGGAAGGCAAGTCAACACCGCTTGCAGAAGAACCAATTGTAACCTCATATTTGTCGTTTAAGTGCTTTTGAAATTTTTGTTCAATGAGAGTTCCAACGGCTTTACCGTCAGTAACTCCAAAAAGTTCTTTATGTTTAAATTTAGATTGAGCATCACAAAAATATTGGGCTTCTTCTATAAGTTTTGGTATGGTTAGTTTCTCTTTAATATTCATATTGCAAATTTAAATTTTATTATCGGTGTATTCAAAAGTCTGTTTTTTGTCGGTCTATTGATAGTTAATCGGTCTATCATAGCATTGGGCATAACTTACTTATAAGTCTGACAAAATGAGACCCATACGCCACATTAATGTAGGATAGAACTGACTAATGTCGAACTTTATTCTAACAAAGTTAAATAAAATAACTTTATGAATCATCAAATAATGATTTTATTTACTACACGCATCGGTTTAATAGTAAAGTAACCGAAATAAGGTTTACGGACTCATTATGAATTGCCCTTTAACTAGT